>DATFWK010000231.1:0-9841 GCA_035259345.1 Miltoncostaeaceae bacterium
TAATCACTGGCCTGGCACCGGCCGGGCTGCCACGCTCGCGCGGTGGCCGCGACCCCGACCGCCGTCTGGTTCCGCCGCGACCTGCGCGTCGACGACCACCCGGCGCTGTCGGCGGCGGCCGCGCGCGGGCCGGTGGTGTGCCTCTTCGTCGTCGATCCGGGCATCCTCGGCCGCAGCCACCACCGCGCGCCGGCCCGGCTGCGCTTCCTGCGCGCCGGCCTCGAGGCGCTCGACCGGGAGCTCGCCCGGCTGGGCGGCCGGCTGGTGGTGCGCGGCGGGCGTCCGGAGCGGGTCCTGCCGCGGGTCGCGGCCGAGTGCGGCGCGCGCCGGGTCGCCGTCACGCGGGAGACCTCGCCCCTCGGGCGGGCCCGCGACCGGCGCGTCCAGGCGGCGCTGGCGGCGGAGGGGATCGAGCTCGCTGAGCACGGCGGCGCGCTCATCGCCGAGCCGGAGGCGCTCGCCGGCTCGAGTGGGAGCGGGTACCTGGTGTTCACCCCGTTCTTCCGCGCCTGGTCGGCGCTGCCGCTGCCGGAGCGGGTGCCGCCGCCCACGCGCCTTCGTGGTCCGGCGCTCCCCTCGAAAGGCATGGGCCGCCTGCCGGGCGGCGACCCGCTGCTTCCGGCCGGCCCCGGGGCGGGGCGCGAGCGGCTGCTCGCGTTCATCCGCTCCGGCGACGCGGACGCCTACGGCGAGCGCCGGGACGCCCTCGCCGAGGACGGGACCTCGCGCCTCTCGCCGTACCTGCGCCTCGGGATGCTGGGGCCGGCCGAGGTCGCCCGCGCCCTCGGGCCGGAGCCGCCGCCGGACGGGGGCCGTCGCGAGCTCCTGCGGCAACTCGCGTGGCGGGAGTTCTTCCACCACCTCCTCGCACGGCACCCCGAGGTGGCGCGCGAGGCGCTCCGCCCGGCGCTCCGCGCGATCCGGTGGGACGGCGATCCCGGGCACGTGCGCGCATGGGTGCGGGGGGAGACCGGGTACCCGATCGTCGACGCGGCCATGCGGCAGCTCGACGAGCTCGGCTGGGTGCACAATCGCGCCCGCCTCGTCGCGTCCTCATTCCTGGTGAAGGACCTCCTCGTCGACTGGCGCGTCGGGGAGGGCCACTACATGCGGTCGCTGGTCGACGGCGACCCCGCCAGCAACAACGGCGGCTGGCAGTGGAGCGCCGGCACCGGGGCAGACGCGGCCCCCTACTTCCGTGTCATGAGCCCGACGCGCCAGGCGGCCCGATTCGACCCCGACGGCGCCTACGTGCGCCGGTTCCTGCCCGAGCTCCGGGACGTGCCCGTGGAGCGCATCCACGAGCCGTGGCGCATGAGCCCCGAAGAGCAGCGCGCGGCCGGGGTCCGCATCGGGCGCGACTACCCGGCGCCGATCGTCGATCACCGCGAACGGCGGGCGATCGCGATCGAGCGCTACCGGGCCGCGGCGTCGCTCAGTCGGGACGGAGGCGCTTCGCCATGAGGATCGCGACCGGGGCCCGGAAGAGGATGCGCCCGCGCAGCGTGCGGATTCGGCGCACCTCGACGAACCCCTCCTGGTCGTAGAGCGCCCGAGCCGGGGCGTTGCCGGCCATGACCCAGAGCGTCAACACGCGCTTGCCGGCGGCGCGCGAGGCCCGCTCGCAGGCGGCCACGAGCGCACGGCCGACGCCCCGCCGCCGGACCGCCACATCGACGCCGAGCTCCTCGAGGTAGGCCTCGTCGTCGGCAAGGCCGGTGTGGGCGAGGAGGCCGAGCACGAGCGCGGCCCGCATCGCCCGCGGCCACCCGATCGCCGCGGCCAGCACTCCGACGCGGTCCTCATGCGGACGGCTCAGCACCAGCCGCACTGCGCCGACGACCGCGCCGCCCTCCTCCGCGATCAGGTACCTGCCCTCCCCGTGGGCCAGCTCCGCCCGGGCCAGGGCGGCAACCGCGGCGGCCGCGCGCGAGCCGTAGGCCGGGTGGAACTTGTCGTCGAGTGCCGACGTGATGACCTCCGCCAGCGCCTCGACGTCACGCTCCTGCGCCGGACGGACGATCGGCGGTGCGTCGGGCGGTGCCTGGGCCACCCGCCGGAGACTAGGGCGTGGCGGCGATGCGAGCCGCGGGGCCGCTTGGCCGGCGGGCAGCGCCACTCTGGCTGCTGGTACCGTCAGCCCCCACGTCGAGAGGAGACCACGTGCCGCGTCTCGAGCCGGGCCGGCCCGCACCGGAGTTCGCCCTCGAGTCCGACGCCGGGACGACCGAGCGGCTCACGGACCTGCGCGGCCAGACCGTCGTCCTCTACTTCTACCCGAAGGACGACACCAGCGGCTGCACGGTCGAGGCCTGCGAGTTCCGCGACCTGGTGCCCGAGTACGACGCCCGCGGTGCCCGCGTGATCGGCGTGAGCCCCGACCCGGTCGCGAGCCACGTCCGCTTCCGCGACAAGCACGGGCTCAGCTTCATGCTGCTGTCGGACCCGGACCACGCCGTTGCCGAGGCGTACGGGGTCTGGGTCGAGAAGTCCATGTACGGCCGCAAGTACATGGGCGTCGAGCGCAGCACGTTCGTGATCGGGCCGGACGGGACGATCGTGGAGGCGCTCTACGGCGTGCGCCCGAAGGGCCACGCGGCGGCCGTGCTCGAGCGGGTCGGCGTGGGCGACGGCTGATACCGTCCCGGCGGTCGCCCCGGGAGGCAACGATGGCGTGGGACGACGTGTCCCGATGGCAGGCGGTGGATCTCGCTGCGGCGTTCCGGATGGGCGATCCGGTGCAGCCGGTGGACGTCCGCGAGCTCGGCTGGCGCGAGTCGGACAGCCAGATCAGGGGGACCCTCCGCATCGACCCGATGGAGTTCGAGCGCGAGATCGACGGCCTGCCCCAGGGCAGGGAGCTCGTCTTCTACTGCGACCGTCCGGGCGAGGCGACCAGCATGAAGATCGCCCTGTGGGCGTTCGACCACGGGCGCACCCGGGTGGGCGTCCTGGTCGGCGGCTGGCACGGCTGGCAGGAGGCCGGCTACCCGACCGAGCCGAAGCCCGGCGCCGCCGCTGCGGGCTGAGGCCCCCCGGCCGCTAGGCGGCGCCGCCCCCGTCCCGGGGCGTGAGGCCGTACGTCGCCTCGAGCCACTCCGGCAGGACGTAGGCGACGGCCCGCAGCGTGAGCTCGCGCTCCGCGATCGCGACGCGCGCGGCCACCTCGAGCGCTTGGCGGGCGTCATGGTCGCGGATGCCGCTCACCCCCGCGATCGTCTCACCCGCCTCCTTCTTGGCGTAGACCAGCCCCCGCGCGGCCATCGCCCAGTGCTCGCGCGCCCAGTCGATCAGGCTGGTCTCGAGCGGTGTCGGGTCGTAGCCGAGGAGCGCGCGCTGGAGCTCGTTCGGCGTCGGGTCGGAGTCGCGGGACATGGTCACCTCGTCGGACGCTGGCAGGGCGGCGCCCGAGTCTAGCCGCGCTCGCTATGGTGACGCCGGTGCGCATCGCCTCCCTGCTCCCGAGCGCCACGGAGATCGTGGCCGCCCTCGGCCTCGGGGAGCGGCTCGTCGGCCGCACGCACGAGTGCGACTTCCCGCCCGAGGTCGCGGGCGTGGCGGCCCTCACGCAGAGCGCGCTCGACTGCGACCCGCTCGACAGCGCGGCCATCGACCAAGAGGTCAGCGAGGCGGTTGCGGGCGACGGCGTCTACCGCCTCGACGAGGCGGCCCTTGCCGCCGCCCGGCCGGACCTCGTCATCACCCAGGACCTGTGCGAGGTCTGCGCCGTGGACACGCCGTCCGTCGCACGCGCCCTCGGGAGGATGCCCGGCGCGCCGCGGCTCATGACGCTCGAGCCCGAGACCTTGGAGGACGTCCTCGAGACCATCGTCGCCGTCGGCCGGGCGGCCGGGGCCGAGCGGCGGGCGGCCGATCTGGTCGGTGCGCTCAGAGCGCGGCTCGAGCGGGTGCGGGCGGCGGTGGCGCGGCGTGGGCGCCCGGGCGTGGTCGCGATGGAGTGGCTCGACCCGCCCTGGGCCGCCGGCCACTGGGTGCCCGAGCAGGTCGCCGCGGCCGGAGGGCGGGAGATGCTGGGGTGCGCCGGGGCGCGCTCGGCGCGCACCAGCGCCGCGGCGATCCGGGAGGCCCGCCCCGACTGGCTCGTGCTCATCCCCTGCGGATGGGACGCCGGTCAGGCGCTCGCCGCCCTCGACCGCGACCGCTTCGCCGCCGAGTACGGCGACACGCCCGCGGCCCGCGCGGGCCGGGTGGTCGCCCTCGACGGCTCCGCCTATTTCAGCCGTCCGGGGCCGCGCCTGGTGGACGGCGTCGAGATCCTCGCGGCGCTCCTGCACCCGGACGCCGGCCTTCCGCCGCCGCCACCCGGGGCGCTCCGCGCCGTCGCGCTGCCGGCCGCCCACGGGAGCCGGGTGTGAGGGCGCTCCGGCGCACGCACATCATCGCCACGCTCGGCCCGGCCTCCCGCGACCCCGCGGTCCTTCGGCGCATGGTCGAGGAGGGGCTCGATTGGGCGCGGGTCAACTGCTCCCGCGACGAGCCGGACGTCTGCGGGCGCGCGATCGAGACGCTTCGAGCCGTCGCGGGCGCGGCCGGGCGCCGCGTGCGCCTGCTGGCCGACCTGGGCGGGCCGAAGGTCCGGGTCGGCATCGTCCCGGAGCCGATCCGGCTCCAGGTCGGGGACGAGGTGGTGCTCGGGGCAGGGCGGGCCGCGCCGGACGCGGTCCCGGTGACCGTGCCGCGGGCCTTCGCCCACCTCGCCGTAGGGGAGATGATCGCGCTCGACAACGGGGCGATCGAGCTCGAGGTGATCGACGCCGACCCCGGCTGGGTGCGCTGCCGCGTGCTCTCAGGCCGGATGATCCGCTCGCACCAGAGCCTCGCGATCGCCGGCAACGACGCCTCGGCGATCACGGACCGCGACGAGGAGGACCTGGCCGCCGCGCTGGCCATGGGCGTCGACGCGGTCGCGCTCTCGCGGGTGCGCCGGCGCGAGGACGCCGCCGCGCTGCGTGCCCGCCTGCCGGACGGCGTCCTGGCCGTCGCCAAGATCGAGGACGCGGACGGCCTGCGGAACCTGGACGGGATCCTCGACGCCGTCGACGCGGTGGTGTGCGTGCGCGGCTCGCTCGGCTTCTCGATCCCTCGGGCGGCGGTTCCACTGGTGCAGAAGGACCTGCTGGCCTGGTGTGCGGCCCGCGGCCGCTCGGGCGTCGTGGCGTCGGAGCTCTTCCGGTCGATGCTGGACCGCCCGTCGCCGGCGCGGGTCGAGATCGCCGACGTGGTCACGGCCATCCTCGACGGCGCCGTGGGCCTCGTGCTCTCGGAGGAGACCGCCGTCGGCGCCTATCCGGCCGAGGCCGTCGCCGAGCTGCGCCAGGTGATCGAGCGGGCGGAGGACTCGCCCTGGTTCCGGGCGCTCGAGCGTGACTCGAGCCCGCCGGCCGCGCTGGACTAGTCGAGGAGGCCGCCGTCCCCACCTACATCCTCCTCTCGGTCCTGAGCCCGCAGGGCATCCAGACGCTGCGTGCGACGCCCGAGCGGGTGCTCGAGGTCAACCGGGAGATCGAGGAGATGGGGGCGACCGTGGTGCAGCAGTGGGCGCTGCTCGGCAGCTACGACTTCATGACCGTCGTCGAGGCCAGTGACGAGCGCGTGCTGATCCGGGTCTCCGGCGAGCTCGCCGCGCGGGGCAGCGCCTTGGTCGAGTCGATCACGGTCATACCGGTCGACGACCTGATCCGCGACCTGTCCTCCTGAGGCGGGGCCCGCTCAGGGAACCCGGCGCCACTCCTCGCTCTGGCAGAGCGGACAGGTCGGCAGCACCAGCACGCCGTCGTTCTCCGTGGGAGAGACGACGAGCAGGTCGCAGGCCGCGCACCGGAAGCGCCCGGTGACCTCGTCGCCGACCTCGAACAGCTCGTGATCTGGGACGCTCGTCATGGAAGCACCTCCGACGCCCCTCCGAATCCGGCCGGCCCGGCCGGAGCCGGGACGAGGCGCCCGCTCGGCTAGGTGAGGAGAGCGGCCGCGATGCTGATCGCGGCCACGAGGGCGAAGAATACGGTGCCCAGGGTCAGGAGCGCCCGCTCGGAGAAGAGCTCCGCCCATCCGCCCTCGCCCGGCGCGCGGCCGCGACGCAGGATCCTGATGAGCCCGCCCTCGTCCAGCCAGCGCTCGCAGTACGGGCAGAACCTGGCGTCGACCATGAGCGGTACGCCGCACCGATGGCATGCCGGAGCCTCCGAGCGGTGGTGGCCCTGGCGATCATGCTCGACTCGCAACGCCTCGCTCCTCCGGGAGACTCTTCCGAGGTCCGGCCAGGGCTAGGATACACACAGACCGGGGCTGTGCAACCTGGCCTGGCGGCCCCGCCGCGGCCGGTTCGAAGGCCCGCCTCGAGGGCCGCTCAGTCGTGCTTGAAGAAGCGATCCGCGGCCTCCCAGCCGGCCCCGGGGCTCGTGCTGCCGGCGTTCCCCGGCACCATCGGGAACGCCACGTCGGCCGCGTCCGCGGCCTGCTCGTCCGCGGCCCTGACGGCCTCGACCTCGGCGCTCTTGGCGTCGATCTCCATGAGCTTGCCCTCGACCGCCGCGAGCTCCGGCCCGAGCAGCGCGTCGTCGATCTTGCCGGCGCGGACGAGCTCGTACGCGCGCTGCCCCAGCTCCTCGAGCGCCGCCCGGTGCTGGCGCTGGAGGACGCGGCGCTCGCCTTCGAGCCTGGCGCGGCGCAGCGAGTGCTGCACGTCCCCCGCGAGCCGGCCCGCGTGCTTGGTGAGCGTGTCCAAGACCACCTCGGCCCTCCTTCGGCGTTGTGGCTGCAGGATACCCCGGTCGCGCAGGCCGGCGCCGCGCCGCGCGCGCGATCGTCACGCGCGCGTGCGTGGGCCGGCACATCCGCGTGTCGCGCCGTCACGGTGGCCGCGCCTACGGTCGGGCAATGCCGCGCCGGAGCGACCGCATTGCCGGGCAGGCCGGCGTCGAGCACCTCGGCATCGTCCTCGCCGTGGCGGCGCTGGTCGCGCTCACCGGCGTCTTCGTGGCACGGCAGCTCAAACCCCCGGCTCACCCGCCCCCGTTCGTCGACACCGCGGTCCGGCCCCTCGACCGGGCCGACGACCCGGGTGCCGGGCTCGAGGAGCTGCTCGTCACCAAGCGGCTCTCCGACCAGCTCGGCACGCCGCGCGGCCGGGCGCCCATCGGGGTCGCCCTGCGCCGCGCCGCGCACGCGGTCGCGGTGGCCAACGCCCTGGGCAGCGAGGGGCTGCGGCAGGCGGCGCTCGGGTTCCAGGAGCGGCTGACCCAGCGCGGGCGCGAGCTGGTCGAGGATCCTGTCGGCACTGCACTGCGCGAGCTTCGGGCGACCGTCCGTGCCGGGCTCCGGCCGGACGCCACCGCCAAGGGGGCCGCCGCGGCCGCGGTCGACTACCTCGAGGAGCTTGGGCAGCTGCCGCCGGGAGAGGCGTACCTGCGCCTCATGCACGACATCGGCGCGTCCGGCGCGGACGCCCTGGTCGACCGGGGCCGGACAGCCGCCACCCGCGCGCTCCTGCGGCGGCTCCGCGCTCGTGTCGTCGTGCGCCGTCAGGGCGACGATCGGCACACGGGCGGGCGCGACTCGTCACAACCGCGTGTCGCGCCGTGACGCGCCGCGGCAGCAGCATCGAGGCGACCCCAACACACGAAGGGAGAGGTCATGGGTTGTCAGCTTGCCGGGTGGATCGCCTGCCGCGGCGCGCGCATCGGAGCCCGACTCGCCGACCGGCGGGGCCAGGGGACGGTCGAGTACATCGGCATGGTGGTGATGGTCACCATCCTCGTGGCGGCCGTCGCGGTGGCGGCCAAGGGCTGGGCGCCGGACGTCGGCGGGGCACTCAAGAAGGGCCTCGTCTCGGCGATCACCAAGCTCATCACCGGGTTCATCACCTAGTCACGCGGTGGGCGGGCCGCGCCGTGTCGGCGTGGCCTGCCCGCGGCGGCCGTCAGGTCTCGAGCACGGCCGCCCCCGCGACCCTGCCCTCGGCGAGCCGCCGCAGCGCCTCGTTGGCCCCGTCGAGCGGGAACGGGTCGACCTCGGTCTCGATCGGGATCTCGGCGGCGAGCTCGAGCAGCTCGCGGGCGTCGGCGCGCGTGAAGTTCGCCACGCTGCGGATCACCCGCTCGCGCCACAGGAGCTCGTACGGGAACTCGGGCATCTTGTCGAGATGGATCGCGTTGATCGCGACCGTGCCGCCCGGGGCGAGCGACCGGAGCGCGGACACCACGACGCTGCCGACCGGGGCGAAGGTCACCGCGGCGTCGAGCGGGACCGGCACCGGTTCGTCCGAGCCGCCCGCCCATGCGGCGCCGAGCGCGAGCGCTCGGGCGCGCTCCTCGTGCGAGCGGGTGGCCACGTACACCTCGCATCCCCAGTGCCGCGCGACCTGGATGGTGATCAGGGCGGAGGCGCCGAACCCGAACAGCCCGAGCCGGCCACCGGGGGCGATGCCGGAGAGTCGGAGCGAGCGGTAGCCGATGACGCCGCCGCAGAGCAGCGGCGCCGCGGCCCGGTCCGGGAAGTGCTCGGGCAGCCGCAGGGCGAAGTCGGCGCGGGCTGCGATCCGCTCCGCATAGCCCCCGTCCCGGTCCCAGCCGGTGAAGCGGGCGTTGTCGCAGAGGTTCTCGCGAGCGGCCCGGCAGCGGTCGCAGGTCCCGTCCGCGCTGCCGAGCCAGGCCACCCCGGCGCGGTCGCCGATCCGCCACCCGGTCACGCCCTCGCCGACGGCGCTCACCCGCCCGACCGCCTGGTGGCCCGGCACGATCGGAAGCCGCCGCGCGGGAAGGTCACCCTCGGCCAGCTGGAGGTCCGTCCGGCAGACGGCGCACGCGGCGACGTCGATCACGACCTCGCCTGCGGCGGGCTCGGGATCCGGCAGCGTCGCGGCGCGCAGCGGCCCGTCGGCAGCCGGCCGCGGATGCTCGAGGAGCATGGCCCTCATGGCGACCGCCAGCCGCCGGCGCGGGTGGTGCCGCGAAGGGCCGAGTCGAGGGTCATGGCCCCGTAGAGCGCGCCGGCCAGCGGCATCGCGACGGCCCAGCGGCCCGGCAGCCCGAAGAAGCGGACGGCCGGCAGCGCCACGACGATCATGAGCAGCCAGGCGGCCAGGCCGGCCGCGGCCAGCCATGGCCCCGCGACCCCGCCGGCCTTCGCAACGGTCAGGCCGACGCCGGCGGCGAGCGCGAGCGGGGGGACCACGAACAGGAGGGCGATCGCGACGAGCACCCCGCCGAGCAGGGCCCACGAGCCGCGGAGCTGCGTGAAGGCGCTCCGGCGCACCATCCTCCACACGCCGCCGACCGTCTCATATCCGCGCACGCTGGTCACCGCCGAACGGCTGGTCGCGAGGCGGGTCCGCAGCCCGAGGCCGCGCTTGACGCGCCGCGCGAGGGCAAGGTCGTCGATCAGCGCGCCCCGGATCGCGGCGAAGCCGCCGGCCCGCTCCAGCGCGTCACGGCGGACGAGGATGCAGCCGCCGGCCGCCGAGGAGGTCCTCGACCCCGGCCGGTTCGCCCAGCGCGGGGGGAAGAGCAGGTAGAAGAAGAGGACGAAGGCCGGCACGAGGAGGCGCTCGGCGGGCGACCGGCATCGCAGGCGCGCCATGCGGCTGTCGAGCGCCAGGTCGCGCGCCTCCGCCTCCGCGACCAGGAGGCGGAGCGAGTCCGGCGCGTGGAGGATGTCGGCGTCCGTGAGCAAGGCCCACCGGCTCTGACGCCCGGCCGCGTGCCGCTCGCCCTGGGCGAGCGCCCAGACCTTGCCGACCCAGCCGTCCGGCGGTTCGCAGCCGGCGACGACGTCGAGGAGCCCCGCGGGAGCGCCGCGGCTCAGGGCGACGGCCAGCTCGGCG
>DATFWK010000232.1:0-3618 GCA_035259345.1 Miltoncostaeaceae bacterium
CCCGGACGCGGGCCTTGTCCCCACCGACCGCCGGCACGACGTCGAACCCGCCCGGCGCCGGCTTGACCCCGACGGCGGCCAGCATGAGCCCGTCCGCGAGGTGCGTCCGCGGGAACACCCCGGTCGCCCGCAGCACGCCTCCGCGCTTCTCCACCCGGGCGTCCTGCAGGACCAGGGGGCCAACCGCCAGCTGATCGACCCTGGCGTCGACGGCGCCGACGTTGCCGATCTGCGAGAAGAGCTTCGAGCCGCCGGTGATCTTGCCGACGGACGCCCGGTCCATCGAGATCCGCACGCTGTCGGCGTGGCCGAACAGCAGCTTGATCGCCGGAAAGGCGCTCACGTGGACCGCGCGGACCGAGCCGACCGTGTCCAGCCGGTCGCGGATCCGCGCCTCGGCTATGCGGGGAAGCGCCAGCTGGGCCGCCCCGAGGGCCCCGAGGGCCAGCACGGCCAGCCCGCCGAGCGCGAACGGCCACTTCCTGCGCCTCGCTCGCTTTGGCTCGACCAGCGGCAGAGTGGGCTCGTTCAGCGGCGGCAGCGTGCGCTCGTCCACCGGTCGAGTATTCCGCGACCCGGCGGCCCGGGCGAGGCCCGCATCCCAACCTTTGCCGCCGCTTTGCCGACGACGTTCCGCGGGAACCCTGGCGCCGCCCCGCCCAGCCATGTCACGCTCCCGCACGACGAGGGCTCGGGAGGGGCATGAGCGTACGGCGGGACGGTGGCCGGTGAGCGCCACGCGCGACGCGCGGGCCGAGGCGGAGGCGCGCATCGGCCGCCCGGCGCGGGTGCTCGAGCCCTCGCCGCCGGCCGTGGACGAGCCGCCCTGGTTCGCGGACGACCCGCTCGCGGCCTCCGACCCGGGCCCGGTGATGCCGATCGGACAGGGGCCCGGCACGTGGGACGCGATCGCCCGCCGGGACGACGGACTCGCGCACTGGTGCGCCGAGCGCTGGCTCGGCGCCTGGCGCCGGCTCGAGGGCACGCCGCCGGGATACGCGGCCACCCGCGACGCCCTCCACCGCCTCGCCGTCTACGCGATGTCCCCGGCGCGGCGCACTGCGAACGGGAAGATCGGCCTGCGCTTCACGTACCGCGGCTTCGGCACCCCGTTCTTCGCCGGCGATCGCCAGGTGCGGATGGAGGCGCAGGAGCTCGTCGTCGCCGGCGGCGGCACCGAGCGGCGCCACGGGCTGACGACGCTGGCGGCCGCCGCGGCGGCGATCGGCGTGGAGCTCGACCTGGGCGCGGCGATGGACTTCGACGTCCCACCCCCGGGCGATCCGGACGCTCGGCTCGCCGTCGATGCCGAGGCCGCCGCGGCGCTGGGCGACTGGTTCGGCTTCGCGGCATCGGTGCTCGAGGAGCTGCGTGCGAGCGCCGGGCCAGCGGACGACCCGCCGGACCGGGTGCAGCTCTGGCCCGAGCACTTCGACATGGCCGTGTCCATGGGGAGGCAGGGCGAGCGCTCGCGGGCCGTCTACGGCGGCTCGCCGGGGGACGCCGGCCACCCGGCGCCGTACCTGTACGTCACCCCGTCGGCGGGGCTCCCGGACGACGACGTCTTCTGGATCAGGACGCCGTTCGCAGGCGCGCGCCTGGGCCTCGAGGCGCTCCTCGCCGCCGACGACCAGCGTGCGGCCGCCCTCGCCTTCTTCGCCGAGGCGCGCCGGCGCCTGACCTGAGGTGGTGGGCTCGGGCTGGATCATGCCGCCGCCGGGCGCCCGGGTCCGCCAGACCGTGGCGACCGGTCCCTTCGTCGTCCAGTGCCGCGAGGACCTCGGCCTGGGGGCGTGCCGGCTCACCCGCCACCCGGGCGCCACCGGGACGACGTTCGTGGTGACCGCCTACGCCCAGCGCTCGGAGATCGGGCTCCCCTGCCACGTCGTGCACGTGCGCGACGAGCGCGATGGACGCCCGTACGTCGTGGACACGGGGCTCATGGGGCCGGGGCTGCCGCTCGAGGCCTTCGAGCTGCTGGAGGCGCCGGGCGAGCCGCCGGGGTCCGCCTGAGGCGGCGCCCCGTACGCTTCGGCGGTGGACCCGGCCGCACCCGACTACTACGGCCTGGAGGGGCTGCTCACGGCCGAGGAGCGGCTCGCCCGTGACACGGTCGGCGAGTTCGTCGATCGCGAGGTGATCCCGATCGTGCCCGCCGCGGTCCGGGAGGGGCGCTTCCCGCGCCAGCTGGTGCCGCGGCTCGCCGAGCTCGGCATCCTGGGCGCGCGCCTTCGCGGCGACGGCGCGGGGCTCTCGGCCGTCGGCTACGGCCTCGTCATGCAGGAGCTCGAGCGCGGCGACAGCGCCGTCCGCTCGTTCGCCTCGGTCCAGGGCGCGCTCGTCACGCACGCGATCGACGCGTTCGGCTCGGACGAGCAGCGGGAGCGCTGGCTCCCGGCGCTCGCCGCCGGCCGGTCCATCGGCTGCTTCGCGCTCACCGAGCCGGACGCCGGCTCGAACCCGGCCGCCATGCGCACGCGCGCCAAGCGCGACGGCGGCGACTGGGTGCTCTCCGGGACCAAGCGCTGGATCACGAACGGCTCGATGGCGGACGTCGCCGTCGTGTGGGCCCGGGCCGGTGAGACATTCCACGGCTTCCTGGTCGAGGCAGGCGCGCCCGGCTTCCAGTCGTCCGAGATGACCGGCAAGTGGAGCATGCGCGCCTCCGACACCAGCGAGCTGAGCCTCGCGGACGTGCGCGTGCCTGAGGCCGCGCGCCTGCCGGGGGCCACGAGCCTCCGGGCCCCGCTCTCGTGCCTCACGGAGGCCCGCTACGGCATCGCCTGGGGCGCCATCGGCGCTGCGAGCGCCTGCTACCGCGTCGCCCGCGACTACGCGACGACGCGCGTCCAGTTCGACCGCCCGATCGGCGGCCACCAGCTCGTCCAGGCCAAGCTCGTCGAGATGCTGAGCGGCATCACGACGAGCCAGCTGCTGGCCTGGCGCCTCGGCCGGCTGAAGGAGGAGGGCGCGCTGCGGCCTCAGCAGGTCTCGCTCGCCAAGCGCCACAACGTCGCCCACGCCCTCTGGACCGCCCGGGCCGCGCGCGACGTGCTCGGGGCGAACGGCATCGTCGACGAGTACCCGGTCTTCCGTCACCTCGCGAACCTCGAGACCGTCGTGACCTACGAGGGCACGCACGACATCCACACGCTGGTCGTCGGCCAGGACCTGACGGGGCTCTCGGCCTTCGCCTGATGGCCGCGCCGCCCCACGCCCTGCCGCTCCGCGAGGAGGACGCCGACCCGAGCCCGGTGCGCCAGTTCGAGCGCTGGTTCGCCGACGCGGTCGCCGCCGGCATCCGCGAGCCGGAGGCGATGGCCCTCGCCACGGCGGCGGGGGACGGCGCCCCCTCGGTGCGGATGGTGCTGCTGAAGGGCCTCGACGAGCGCGGCGCGGTCTTCTACACCAACTACGAGAGCCGCAAGGGGCGCGAGCTCGCGGCCAACCCGCGCGGCGCGCTCGTGCTCTACTGGGACCCGCTCGGACGGCAGGTCCGGATCGAGGGCGCCGTGACCCGGGTCACGCCCGAGGAGTCGGACGCCTACTTCGGCGGGCGGCCGCGCGGCAGCCAGGTCGGCGCCTGGGCGTCGGCTCAGAGCCGGGCCATCCCGGGCC
>DATFWK010000233.1:0-2627 GCA_035259345.1 Miltoncostaeaceae bacterium
CCGACGTCCTCGAAGAGGCGCTCGCCGTCGCCGAGCAGCACCGGCGCGACGTGGATCTCCATCGCGTCGAGCAGCCCGGCGCGGAGGTACTGCCGGGCCGTCGCGGCGCCGCCGGCGAGCAGCACGTCCTGGCCGGCGGCAGCCTCGCGGGCCCGCTCCAGGGCGGCCTCGATGCCCTCGGTGACGAAGTGGAACGTGGTGCCGCCCTGCATCTCGAGCGGATCGCGGGCGTGGTGGGTCAGCACGAACACCGGGGCGTGGTAGGGCGGGTCCTCGCCCCACCACCCGCGCCACGGGCTCTCGCCCCAGGGCCCGCGGACCGGCCCGAACATGTTCCTGCCCATGATGAAGGCGCCGATGCCCCGGCTCCATTCCGCGGCCCGTTCGTCGTCGAGGCCGGTCTCGCCACCCTCCATCCCGTGCTCGGCCCGCCAGCTCCGTGTGGCGATGGCCCACTCGTGAAGGCGCTCGGCGCCTTCGCCCAGCGGTGCCTGCTCGCTCTGGCGTGGCCCGGCGGCGTACCCGTCGAGCGACATCGTGATCTCGAGCCTCAGCCTGGCCATGTCCCCTCCGATTCGGTCACCCCATCAGACCGGCGCTCGCGGCCGGGCTCATCGCCGCCTTGACCGCCCTCGCGACGACCGCGGTCGCGCGATCGATCGCGACGTCGGCGATGCGCCCGTAGCCGAGGACGAGGCCGGTGAGGTCGTCGCGGTCGAGCAGGGAGCGCGAGAGCGGGTTGACCTGGACGCCCATCTCGAGCGCCGCCTGCGCGACCGCCGCGTCGTCCGTGCCGTCTGGAAGGTGGACGAGGACGTGCATGCCCGCCGTCACCCCCGCGACGCGCAGACCCGGCAGGTGGCGCTCGAGCGCGTCCGTCAGCCGGTCGCGGCGGCGGTGATAGACGCCGCGGGCGCGGCGCAGGTGCCGGTCGTAGTCGCCGTCCTCGATCAGGTGACGCAGCGCGATCTGGTCGATGACCGGGGAGCAGCGATCCATGAGCTCCTTGACCCGGGCCGCCTCGTCGGCCAGCGGCTCGGGGAGCACGAGCCAGCCGATGCGAAGCGCCGGCGCGAGCGTCTTGGAAACGGTCCCGAGGTAGGCGACCCGCTCGGGGTCGAGCCCCTGAAGGGCCCGCACCGGCTCGCGGTCGTAGCGGAACTCGGCGTCGTAGTCGTCCTCGACGATGAGCCCCGGCCGCTCGCGCGCCCATGCCAGGAGCTCCCGCCGCCGCCGGCCGCTCAGCACCACGCCGGTCGGCATCTGGTGCGCCGGTGTCACGAGCACCGCGTCGGCGTCGAGCCGCTCGACCTCCAAGCCCTCCTCATCAACGGGGCAGCCCGCGACGTGCGCGCCCCCCAGCGCGAGGAGCTCCCACTGGCTCGGCGTCGAGGGGTCCTCGACCGCAACCCGGACCGGGCCGCGGGCCGTGAGGGCGCGGGTGAGCACGTCCACCCCCTGGCGGTAGCCCTGGCAGATGACGATCCGCTCCGGCTCCGCGACCACGCCGCGCGTGCGCCCGAGATGGTCGGCCAGGACGGCCCTGAGGCCGGGGTCGCCGCGCGGGTCGCCGTAGTCCAGGGCGACGCCCGGCGCATGCCGGGCTGCGCGCGTGACGGCGCGGACCCACCGGCCCACGGGGAAGAGCGTGAGGTCCGGCGTGCTGGCGCTCATGTCGAACCGGGGTCGGCGGGCCGCGGGCTCCGCGGGAGGCGCCGTGGGCTCGACGGGGGTGGGCACGTCGGCCACCGTCGGCGCGCTCCGGGAGCGCACGACCAGGAAGCCCTGGGCCTCGAGCTGCGCGTAGACGTCGCTGGTGACGCCGCGCGAGACGCCGAGGTGGCTCGCGAGCGCGCGCGAGGAGGGCAGCCGGATACCCGCCCGAAGCGACCCCTCCCGGATCGCGTCGCGGAGCGTCCGCTCGAGCCCGGCACGGAGCGTCTCGCCCGGAGCCCGCTCGATGCGGAGCCAACTGGCCTCATCCGGGAGCACGTTTCTGGCTCTGTTCACGATGCCACCGCCGGGCGACACTACCAGCAACGCAGCCCGGAGGAGAGGAGCCGACATGAACCACCCCGAGCTCGGACGCGCCCTTGCCGCCGACCGCATCGGCGACCTCCAGCGCGCCGCGGACCGCGGACGCCGCGCCCGGCGTGCCCGCCGCCTCGCCCCGTCCGCGCCGGACGAAGCCGTGGTGATCCGCGAGGCCGCGCCCGTTGACCACGCCGGCCTGGTCGCGCTGGCGGTGCTCGACGAGTCGGCGGTTCCGACGGGGCGAATCCTCCTGGCGCTCGTGAAGGGGCAGCCGGTGGCCGCGGTCGGCAGCGACGGGGAGGCGATCGCCGACCCCTTCAGGCCGACCGAGGCGCTGGTCGCCGAGCTCCGCCGCCGCATCCGCGAGCTGGAGGACGGCCCGCGCGGCGGGGGACGGTCCCTCGCCTGGGCCTGGTCCTGGGCGGCGCCCCGCTCGTGACAGACTCCCCGGGCCATGGTCGAGCTCGGGATGATCCATGGGCGCTTCCAGCCCTTCCACAACGGTCATCTCGAGTACCTGACGGCCGCGGCCGCACGCTGCCGGACGCTCTACGCCGGCATCACCAACCCTGACCGGCTCCGCGTGCGCCCGG
>DATFWK010000234.1:0-4196 GCA_035259345.1 Miltoncostaeaceae bacterium
CCGGTCGCCACGCTGGAGCGCGGCCAGCGCGGCCGCCGCGTCCGGGCGCTCGGACCCGGCGAGGGCGACCAGGGCCGCGAGCCCCTCCGCCTCCTGGTCGTGCGGGACGGCCGGCTCCAGGACCTCGAGCGCCTCGTCGCCGCGCTCCTCGCCGATGAGCAGCCGTCCGAGGGCGACGCGCGCGCGGGTGGCGCCTGCGTCGCGCACCAGCGCCTCCCGCAGCGAGGCCTCGTCCCCCGCGGCGATCAGCCGGTCGACCTCCGTCGGGGTCACCTGGTTGAAGAAGGCCTCCACCGAGGCGGCCGGCTGCAGCCCCAGGAACTCGGCCACGACGCGCCCGTCGCGGAAGGCCTTGACGTCCGGGATGCTCATGATCCCGTAGCGCTGGGCGAGGCCGGGATTGGCGTCGATGTCGACCTTCGCGAGCACGACGTCGCCCTCGCGCCGCGCGGCTGCGGCCTCGAGGATGGGGGTCAGCTGCCGGCAGGGGCCGCACCACGCCGCCCAGAAGTCCACGACCACCGCGACCTCGTGCGAGCGGAGGAGGACCTCCTCCTCGAAGGTGGCCTCGGTCACGTCCACGTCGTGAGCTCCCCTCGCCCGGTCACCGGACCGCAGGGTAGCGAAGCAGCGCTAGCCGGCGCCGAGCAGGACGACGACGCCCGCGCCGGGCTGGGCGCGGTCCACCACCTGCCGCACCGGGCCGCTCGCCGGCAGCGCCTGGATGGTGGACGGCGCGTATCCGAGGTCGCGCGCCACCTCGGCCGCCGCGGTCCGCTGCCCCGCGCGGAAGTACACGGTCGTCTGGAACGTGCCGGTCGGCGCGTTCGTCGCGCCGACGTTCTGGTAGCCGAGGGTGCCGGCGCGGGCCGCGGTCCTGGCGGCGAGGCCCGCCTGGCCCGTGCCGTTGAGGACGAGCAGGCTCACCTGCGAGCGCGGCGGCGGGGGCACCTCGGTGGGGACGGACGTGGTGCGCGGGGGCGGCTGCGTGACGGTCGTGTCCACGGAGGCGGAGGGCAGCGCCGTGGTGTTGTCGCTCGAGCCGTGCAGCACCCACCCCGCGACGAACCCCAGGATCAGGCAGGAGACCGCGAGCACGATCGGACGCACCCACGCACTGGTGAGCTGGGAACGGCGTTGGCTGTCGGATGACACGGAGACTGCGGGAACCTGGGAGACGGTGGCACGCCGGCCGGCCGCAACTGTAACCACGGGCGTGGATGACGCCCAATTCCCCGGGCGTCCTCGCAGGCTGCTACAGTTTCCGCGTCGCGCCGGGCATCGCGGCGCCATGCCGAGGAAGTTCCCCGTCGCCGTCAGGACCGCGGCGGCCGTCACCGGAGCCTCGCCGCTGATCCCCCGCTTGCGGACGATCCGCGCGCGAGAGTGCGAGTCGAGATGAGCGCATGACCGAGACATCGAGCGCGCCGGCGCACGCCGCCGAAGCGCTTCGTGCCGCCCTCACCGACCCGCGGGCCGCCTGGCCTGGGGTCGAGCTGAGGGAGCACCAGCTGGAGGCGCTGGACGAGCTGGCCGGGCGGCTGGCGGGAGGCGCCCAGCGCACATGGGTCCACGCCCCGACCGGATCGGGCAAGACCATCACCTTCTGCGCCCTCGCGGCCGCGCTCGGCGTGCCCACCCTGGTGCTCGTCCCGCGGCGCAACCTGGCGGACCAGACGGCCGCGGGCCTGGTCCGCCATTTCCCGGGCGTCCCGTACAACATGGACGGGCCCTCCGCGGCCGGCCGCCCGGGCATCACGATCTCGACCTACCAAGCCGCCCTGCGCCACGCGCAGGAGATGGAGTGGGAGTCGGTCGGCCTGGTGATCTGCGACGAGGCGCACACGACGCTCGGCGCCCAGACGCGCCGGCTCCTCGACCGCGCCGAGCAGGCGGCGCTGGTGGGCTTCACGGCCACGCCCTCCACGACCACCGGCCACGTCGAGCAGGTCTTCGGGCCGGTCGCCGCGACGCTCGACCGGCTGGTGGCCATCGAGCGCGGCATCCTCGCCCCGCTCCGCAGCCTGCGCGTCGAGCGGGACATCGACCTCTCCGACGTCACGAAGGTCCGCGGCGACTTCGACCAGGTCAGCCTCGGCCGGGCCCTCGACCGGGCGCTGTGGCACCGCGCCTGCGCCGACGTCTGGGTCCAGCACTTCGCGCCGCTGGAGCTTGCGGGTGTCGCCTACACGGCGACGGTCGCGCAGGCCCAGGCCCTCGCCGACGAGATGCGCGAGCGGGGCGTCAAGGCACGCGCGGTCTCGGGCCAGACCCAGCCGAAGGAGCTCCGCCAGATCCTCAACGCGTTCGGCAACGGCCACGTCGACGTGCTCTGCAACGCGGACCTGTTGACCGAGGGCTGGGACGAGACGCGGGCCTCCGTCGTCATGCACCTCGCGCCGACCACCTCCGAGCGCGTCTTCGTCCAGCGGCTCGGCCGGGTGATGCGCCCGGCGGAGGGCAAGGAGGCGGTCTCGGTCGAGTTCCTGCCGGCGGGCGACCCGATGGGCGTCCAGACCAGCCACGACCTGTACGGCCTGGGCTGGTACCGGCCGCTGGCGCGCGTCGCCGGGCCGCCGGACTCGGCGGAGTCCGGGAAGCTTGCCGCGGCCGCGCGCTTGCTCGCCGAGCAGGAGGGGAACGTCGCCAAGCTGGTGAACCCCCAGGCCTCGCCGGCCAACATCGCCGCCGGCCTGGCCGACGGGGGCTGGCGCGCCGCCGATCCGGGCCTGCTCCCCCGTGGGGCCATGGAGGACTGGGTGGCCGCCGCCGCCCGCGAGATCACGCTCCCCGAGCTCACCGAGCGGCTCACGGCCGGCGTGGGGGTGGAGGCGGCGCTCGCCTGGTGGGCGCTCACGGGTGTCGTCGCGCGCAAGGCCGGCGACGGGGCCGACCAGCCGCTCTGGCGGGCCTGGGCGATGGCGCTGCTGGTCGAGCCGGAGCTGCGCAGCGGCCTGCCGCTCGACGCGCCGCGCTCGGTGCTCGACCGCCTGCGGATGACCGCCCGCGAGCGCCTCCGCGCGCTCTGGTGGCACTCGAACTCCGCCGGCAAGTGGGACCGCCTGGCCGCCCTTGAGCAGCTCTCCCGCTCGGGCGACCGTCGCAGGCGCTGGTCGGCCGTGGACGAGGCGGGGCCCTGGGCGCCGGCCTGGGCCTGGGACGTCTCGCGGGCGCTTGCGGACGGCAACCGCCCGGGGCGCAACCAGGAGCTGCACCGCATCGCCGCCTGGGAGGCCCGGCACATCATCGCGGCGGGCGGCGAGCTCGGGCTGATCGCGACGTGGCTCCGGGCCGCGGGCGCCCCGCCGCCGACCCCCGTGCCGCCGGAAGGCGAAACTCCGCCGCTCCGCCTCGGCCAGGCCGCGCGCATCATCCTCATGCTGGGGCCCGGCGACGTCCCCTCGCGCGGGGAGTACCTGCGCCTGACCGCCCGTGCTGCGGCGGCCTGCGGCGGCTGGGCCGAGCTGCGGGGCTTCCTCGACTCGATCGACTGGTCCACCCCGGACGCGTCGCGCTCGCTCAGGGCCGCCGTCGGGGCGATGGCCCAGAAGGCGCTCTCCGGCCGCCGTGCGTGGGCCGCGCTCCGCGCCAAGGCCCCGCGCCTGCCCGAGCCGGAGGTCGTCGGGGTGGTCGATCCGGGCGAGGAAGGCGAGGGCGGGGCGAGCCGCCGCCGCCGGCGCCGCAGGCGCCTGCGCACGAGCGCGGCGACGGAGGGCCAGGCCGCGCCGGCCACGGCGAACGGCGGGGGCAACAACGGCGCAGGCCCCGAGGCGGGCGCGGACGGGGCCGAGGCCACCGGGGGCCAGCGCAAGCGCCGGCGCAGGCGGCGCAGGCGCCGCCCGGCCGAGAACGGCGGGGGCGCCCAGGCCGCGCCGAACGGCGGGCCGCCGCAGCCCTCCGACGCGCCGGCTCCCCCGGCGCGGCACGACTCGCCCTACTGAGCCGCGGCGAGCCGCTCGCGCATGGTCGCGAGGCCGCGCGCGAGCTCGGCCTGGCTCAGCCGGTGGTGCTCGGCATTGGCCACCGAGGCGACCGGCCCGTTGAGCGGGTCGGTGCCCTCCGCCGCGTTCAGCATGAAGCGGATCGGCACGTCGTGGATCACGGCGAGCACGTCGCGCGCCGGCTCGCCCAGCATCCGCTCGAAGCCATCCGCGTACCTGCCCAGCGCGTCGAGTCGGCTCTCGCCGCCCGGCGGG
>DATFWK010000235.1:0-10757 GCA_035259345.1 Miltoncostaeaceae bacterium
CGGCGGCCGGGTCGAGCGCGCAGCGGGCGAGCACGTAGCCGAGCAGCGCGTCGTCGCCCGCCGGGGTGAGGCCGGGGCCGTGGCCCGCCAGGTCGTGGGCGGCCGCCTCGACCGGCTCCCGCCCGAGCGCCAGCGCCCGCGGGTCCGGCCAGCGGTGGGGCCGGACCGCGGCGCAGGCCTCGAGCACCTGCGCCGGGGGCCCGGGGGCCGGCGGCGGCGGCGTCCGCCACCGCCGCGCGCTGGCGAGGTCCAGCTGCACGCGGTCGCCGGGCGCGAGCACCGGGACGCGAGCGGTCACGATGGTGAGCGGCCCCCTCGGCCCGCGGGCGCCGGTCAGGTGCAGCAGGCGCCGCGTGCGCGACTCCTCGATCCAGGCCCAGCCGGCGCCGGCCGCGATCACGCGCCCGTCGCGGGCCCCGGCGGCGCCCGCGCCGGCCTCCGAGGCGATCAGCGCCAGGAGTCGAGGTCCTCGACGAGCGCCGCGAGGGCGTCGCCGAAGGGCGCGAGCGGGACCCGTGCGATGCCGGCGCCGATCTGACCGCCCTCGGTGCGGTGGAGGATGCCGGTGTTGATGAGCGGCGTGGCGCCGAGGTCGACGCAAGCGCGGGCGTCGACGCCGAGCGGCGTGCCCTCGCCGTCGAGCGTCGGGATCGGAAGCCGGTCGCTTGTCGCCAGGCAGATGTCGCCCATCGCCCGGGTCCTCGCGATCGCGTCCGCCAGGCCGCCGCCGAGGAAGGCCGCGAGCCCCGGGCTGGCCGCGCTGGCGGCCGCGCCCAGGCCGGCGCACTCGACGAGCGCGGAGTCGCCGATGTCCGGCGCGGCGTCGGCGTCGCCGAACCCCGGCCTGTAGAGCGCGTCCTCGACCGGCGGCGCGGGTGCGGTGAACCAGCGGCCCGGGAGGCCCGCGAGCATCACGCCCGCCTCGACGCCGTTCCGGCTGACGAGCGCGGCGACCGTCGCGCCGCGGATGCCGAGCACGCCCGCGAGCGCCGCGCGGCAGGCCGCGATCGTCAGGGTCAGGGCGAAGTGGCCGTTGCCGGAGGTCATCCGCGCCACGGCCGGGACGAGCGGCGCCGCCCGCTCGGCCATGGCGGGCAGCATCTCCCGCATCAGCAGCATCGTGGCGGCCTGGTGGCGCATGTGGCAGTCGTCGCCCATCCCGATCGCCTGGGCGCAGAGCGCGAGGACGTCGAGCGGCCCGCGTGCGGCGAGCGCCGCGTCGAAGGCAGGCGCCACCGCATCGGCCAGCTCCCGCTGCCGGCGGATCGACTCGGGCGAGCAGACGCCCAGCCAGAAGGCCTCGCCCGGCCCGTCGCACAGGGGCGAGTACGCCTCGTTGCCCCGCTCCTCGTCGCGGACGTGCCACACGGCCATCGAGGGCGAGAGCACGCCGGTCATGGCGCCCGCAGCGCCGAAGACGTAGTTCGGAGCGAGCTCGACGCCACCCGCAGCGAGCAGCCCCTCAGCCGCGGCGGCGTCCGGGGCCCAGCCCTCGAGGATGCACGCGGCCATCACGGCGAGCTGCTGCGGGCGGCACATCGCCTCCCAGGCGATGGGCGGGCCCGCGTGCAGGATCGTGCGGCCCTCGAGGCCCGGGACGAGGTCCACTGCGAGGCCGGCGCCGACCAGCATCGGGCGCGCGGTCTGAAGCCGCGCGACGGCCAGCTCGTTCGCCGCCTCGACGCGGTCGTCGCCGTAGCAGGCGGCGAGCAGCCGCAGGGTCTCCGGCTCCCCGCCGGCGGGCGGGCGCCAGTCCACCTCGACCGGCTGGACCCCCTGGTCGGCGAGCGCCTCGGCCATCAGGTCAAGGCCCACGGTCGCGATCCGTAGGCTGCCCGGGTGATCGACCTCGACGGGCTGGTGGCCGCCGTCCGTGCTCATCCGGGCCTCGCCGCCAAGCGTCCCCTCGTCGAGGTCGCCCGCGTGGTCGGGGGCGACGGCGACGACGCCGCGCTGCTGCCGGACGGCGACGGGCGACTCGTCCTGGCCGCCGAGGCGATCCTCCCGGCGCTGGTCGCGGCGGAGCCCCGGGTGGCGGGCGCGGCCGGCGTCGTGGCGGTGCTGAACGACGTCGCGGCGTCCGGAGGCCGTCCGCTCGCGATCCTGGACACGGTCGTCGCCGCCGACGCCTGGACGGCCATCGCCGTGCTCGAGGGCCTGCGGGCGACCGCCGACCTGTACGGGGTCCCGGTGGTGGGCGGGCACACCACGATCGCGCCGGCGCCGTCCCTCAGCACGTTCGCCGCGGGGCGCGCCCGGCGCCCGCTCGCCGCCGCCCACGCGCGGCCCGGCGACGCCGTGGTCCTGGTCGCCTGCCTCGAGGGGCAGGCGCTCGCCGCACCGGGGGGGCTTCCGCTCTTCAGCCACCTGCGCGGTCCGCGCCGGGAGCACGCGGCCGCCGACCTCGCGCTCGTCGCCGAGTCGGCGGAGGCCGGCGAGGCCTGGGCGGCGCGGGACGTCTCGATGCCGGGGCTCGCCGGGTCGCTGGTCCAGCTCTGCGAGAGCGCCGGGGGCCTCGGGTGCGAGCTCAGGCTCGACGCGATCCCGGCGCCGCCGGGGCTCGACCTGGCCGCCTGGCTCGTCACGTTCCCATCCTACGGCTTCCTCCTGGTGGGCGATCCGCCGCCGATCGTCGGGCGGTTCGCCGCCGCCGGCCTGGCGGCCGCGGCCGTCGGGCGCCTCGACCCGTCGGGCGTCGTGCGGGCGGTCGCGGGCGGGCAGGAGCGGGTGCTCTGGGACCTGGGCGCCGAGCCCCTCGCCGGCATGGGCCCGGGCTCCGCCGCGGGTTAGACGGCACTGAGACGCTCAAGGAACGCCTCGGGCTGCCGATGTTCTGGCGGCGCATCCGCCAGTCCCGAACCAGGAGCCCTCACCCTCATGAAGCCCTCTCGACGCACCCTCGCCGCCGGCGCCGCCGCGCTCGCGGCAGCCGGCCTCGCCGCCGCCCCCGCGTTCGCCGCGGACACCAACGTCAGCGTGACGGTCAACGAGACCCTCGCGATCACCGCGAGCACGGCGAGCGTCGACTTCGGCGCCGTGGCAGAGGGCGCGAACCCGAGCTCCCCCGCCTCGGTGACGGTCAAGAGCAACCACGTCGGCGGCTACCAGCTCGCCGTCTCGCGCACCGCCTTCACGAACGGTGACATCCCGCTCACCTTCGCGCCGGGCGCGACCCCCTCGGGCGCGGTCGCCGACGCCGCGGCCGACACGGCGATCCCGACCGCCGGCTCGCTGAACATCGGCCACCGCGCCGCCGGGGCGAACGAGATCACCCCGTCGCTCGGCGACGCCTGGAGCTTCAACCTGAAGCTCGGCCCGGTGCCGTTCGTCCGCGCCGGCGCCCACAGCTCGACCGTCACCTTCACGGTCGTCGGCCTCTAGGCCGAGAAGAGGACTCACCGTGCCGGCCCGGAAAAGGCCGGCACGGCACAGCTCTCGACATCCCCCCGGGTGCGCCTCCCAGCCATCACGCCGGTGCGAGCGGTCGTCCCGGCCCTCGCGGCCGCCGCGCTCGCCCTCACTCCGCGGGCGGACGCGGCGCCGACGTTCGCCGCGGCCGTCAACTACACGGCGGGGGCGAAGGCGAACGCAGTCGCCCTCGGCGACGTGAACGGCGACGGGCGCCTCGACATGGCCGTCGCGAACACAAACGGCGCGACGGTCACGGTGCGGCTGGGGACCGGGTCCGGGGCCTTCGGCGCCGCGAGCACGCTGTCGGTCGCTCCGCGCCCTGACGCGGTGGCGCTGGCCGACCTGGGCGGGGACGGGAAGCTCGACCTGGTCACCGCCAACCGCAACGGCCGGAACATCTCGGTGCTGCGCGGCGACGGCGCCGGCGGGTTCACGGCGGCCACCAACTTCTCGGTCGCCAACGACCGCCCGGTCGCGCTCGTCGTAACCGACGTCAACGGCGACGGCAAGCCGGACGTCGTCACGGCGAACAACGTCGGCGACGACGTCTCCGTGCTGCTCGGCAACGGCGCCGGCAGCTTCGGCGCGGCGACCACCTTCGACGCCGGGACGAGCCCGACGTGGATCGCCGCCGGTGACCTGAACGGCGACGGCAAGAAGGACCTCGCCGTGGCCAACGGAGGCTCGAACAACGTCTCCGTGCTCCTCGGCACGGGCACGGGCGCCTTCGGCGCCGCCACGAGCTTCGCGGCCGGGACGAGCCCCACCGGCGTCGCTCTCGGCGACCTGAACGGCGACGGCAAGCTCGACATGGTGGTCACCAACTCGGGCTCGAGCAACCTGACCGTCCGGCTCGGCAACGGCGCCGGCGGGTTCGGGGCGGCGACCACCTCGGCGACCGGGACCGGCCCGTCGGCCGTCGCCCTGGCGGACATCGACGCCGACGGGCGCACCGACGTGGTGACGTCGAACGCGACGGCGAACACGGTGTCGGTGCTCCTGGGCAACGGCAACGGGACGCTCCAGGCGCCGCTGTCCTTCGCCGTCGCCAACAACCCCGCCTCGGTCGCCGTCGGCGAGCTGACCGGCGACGTGGCGCCCGACCTGGTCACGGCGAACGCCAACGGCGGCAACGCCTCGGTGCTGCTCGCGACGACGCAGATCCTCACGGTCACGGCCGCGCCGTCCGTGAGCTTCGGCAGCCTGTCGGAGGGAGCGACCTCGCCGGCCGTCGCAGTCCCGGTGACCGTGAAGAGCAACGTCGCCACCGGATACCAGCTCTCGGTCTCGCGAACCGCGTTCTCGAGCGGGGACATCCCGCTCGCGATCTCCGCGCCCACGCCGCCGGCGGGTCAGGTGCTCGACCTCGCCGCGGGGGTGGCGACGGCCATGCCGCCTGGCGCCTCCGTGAACGTGGGGCACCGGACGGGCAGCCCCACGCCGCCCGCCGGCGACCTCTGGCAGACCAGCCTCACGCTCGGCCCGCTTCCCTTCGTCCGCGCCGGGCTCCACGCGTCGACCGTGACGTTCACCGTCGTCGCCCTGTAGCCCCTCCAAGGAGACCCCGTGACCCGCCTCACCCCACTCGCCGTCGCCGCGCTCGCGCTCGCCGTGGCCATCCCGGCCGGCATGGCCGCCGGCGCGGCCACCCCGCCGGTCGCGGTCTCGGTCAGCCCTCCGGTGCTCTTCCTCCAGGGGGCGACGACGACGACGCTCGCGGTCACCAACCCCTCGAGCCAGCCGACGACGATCCTCGTCCGCACCGGCAACTACAACGTGGCCGCGGACGGCGGCGTCCGGATCGACCCGAAGCTGCCGCCGGCCCGCTCGGCGAAGGCCTGGCTGCGCGTCTCGCCCCGCAGCCTGACCCTCGGGCCCGGCCAGCGCGGCACGGTGACCGTCGTGGCGGCGCCCCCGCGCGTGGCCGCGCCGGGCGACCACCACGCGCTCGTGCTGCTCGCCGGGACGGGGGGGCGGGCGGCCGTCGCGATCCGGGCCCAGGTCGGCGTGAACGTGATCGTCCGCGTCTCGGGGCCGCTCGTCCGGAGCCTCCGGGTGACCGCGCCGAGGGTGCGCCGCGTGAAGCGCAGGCGCGTGATCGCCGTGCCCATCGCGAACCGCGGGAACGTCGTGGAGCGCCTCCTGCGCAAGCAGGTGACGGTGGAGCTGCGGCGCGGGCGGAAGCTCGCGGCGCGCGTCGCCGCGGCGTCGACGATCGTGCTGCCCGGGACCGCGGTCACCCTGCGCGTGCCGGTGCCGCGGCGCCTCAAGGGCCGCTACCGGGCGGTCGTCGTCGTGCGGCCGGCCAAGCGGGTCGCCGAGGGCCCCGGCGTGCGTGCGCTGAAGGTCATCCGGAAGGCGCGTGCCGTCAGGCTGTAGCGGCCTCCGCGCGGGCGGCCAGCCACCGGATCCATGGCTGCGCGCGGCCCGGCTCCGAGCGCCGGGCGCGCTCGGCCAGGAGCGTCCAGGCGACCACCTGGTAGGCGCGCGCCTCCATCAGCCGCTCCATCGCGTCGGCGTCCACGGCCAGGCCGTACCCGGCGAGCACCGCGTCCCGCTCCGGCCCGGCACCCCGGACCGCCCGCGGCGTGAGCAGGCACGCGAGGTCCCACTCCCGCGGGCCGCGGCAGGTGTCCTCGAGGTCGATCCAGACCGGGCCCGCCGCGGTGGCGAGGACGTTCCGGAGATAGGCATCGCCGTGGAGCGCCTGCGCGGGGCCGGCTTCCCCGAGCGACGCCAGCCGCTGCCAGGCCCGCGCGAGCACGCCGGCGTCGTCCTGGGTCAGGGCGCCGTCGACGGCGACGTCCGCCAGGATGGCGTGCGCCTCGTCGAGCAGGCCGCCCGAGGCCGGAAGCTCGCCGTCGTGGCCGGCCAGCGCCTCGTGGATCCGCCGCAACGAGGCGCCGAGCTCGCGGTCGCCGGGCGCCCGGTCAGGGTCGTGAGGGACGAGGGCCCAGAACGTCAGCGCGAGGCCGTCCTCGACGTGCGGCCCGGGCGGGAGGAGCGTGCTCGGCGCGGCCACCGGCGCGCCCCGCGCCGCGGCGTGGGTGGCGACCGCCACCTCGCGGGCGAGCCAGCGCTCGGCGCCCCCCGCTCGCACGGCGGCGGTCAGCGTCGCGACCCGCGCGACCACCGGCGCCGGGCGCAGGTGCACCAGCACGTTCACGCCCTCGTGCAGGACGAGCGGATCGGCGTCGATCCCGTGCGCTCGGGCGACCCGGAGGGCCGCCCGCACGGCCCGCTCGGCGGTCCCGCCGGCTATGCCGCCGGGGAGCCCGCGCCGAAGGCCCAGGCGTACCCCTCCTCGGAGAACGCCGGCGGCGCCCCGGAGAGGTCGATGCACATGTCCTGGTGGGTCAGGCCACGGTACTCGTCCGGGTCGCCGACCGTCCGCCAGCCGAGGTGCAGGAAGAACGCCACGTTCGGCGCCTGGATGCGCGCGATCATCAGGTGCCCGCCGTGGCGCCCGGCCGTCGCGACCGCGAAGCGCACGAGCGGCGCCCCGGCGCGGCCGCCGCGGGCATGGCGCAGCACGGCCAGCCGGTCGCCGCGCCACAGGCCGGCTTCGTCGAGGGCGTAGAGGCGAACGGCGCCCACGACGATCGGGCCGACGGCGGCGACCACGTGGATGGCCGAGTCGTCCCACTGGTCGCGGTCCGTCTCGGTGAAGATGGCCTGCTCGGCGACGAAGACCGCGTGGCGCACGCGGAAGTGCGCCGCCACGTCCTCGGGCGACGCGGCGACGCGGACCTGGAGGTCACGCGGGGACCGGGATCCCGTCACCGTTCCTGCCTCCGCCGAACGCCCGCTCGAACGTCGAGAGCGCGGAGCAGGCCTGGCAGCGCACGCAGCCGGCCCTCGCGCCCTGGCTCATCATCCCGGCGTCGGCGAGCAGCGGCGCGACGGCCTCGTAGACCGCCCGCACGTACTCCGGCGCCGGGGGCCGGCCCGAGGAGAGGATGCTGCCGGGCGCCGGCCGCAGCGGGACGACGAACGGGTAGACGCCGCGCTCGATCGCGGCGCGGCACCCCGCGACGACGTTCTCGACGGTCTCGCCGAGCCCGAGGATGAGGTACGTCGAGACCTGGCCGTGCCCGAAGACGTCGACCGCGGCCTCCCAGGCCTCCAGGTAGTAGTCGATGCCCTGGGCGGCCTTGCCGGGCGCGACCCGGGCGAGCACGGCGGGGTCGAAGCTCTCCAGGTGGAGGCCGAGGGCCTCGACGCCCGAGCGCTTGAGCTCGGCGAACCAGCCGAAGTCGTCCGGCGGCTCGATCTGGACCTGGACGGGCAGGCCGCTCGCGTCGCGGATCGCCTCGGCGCAGCGGGCCATGTAGCCGGCGCCCCGGTCCCGCCGGTTCGGCGTGCCGGTCGTGAGCGTGACGTCCCGGGCGCCGTCGAGGCGCGCCGCCGCCTCGGCGACCTCGGCGAGCAGCTCCGGGGTCTTCACCGGGATCGTCCGTCCGGCGGCGAGGGTGGTGCCGATCGCGCAGAAGTGGCACTGCTCGTCGGTGCCCCAGTAGACGCAGCGCTGGAACACCGTGGAGGCCAGGCTGTCCAGGTGCATCAGCGCGATTTTCCAGTACGGCACGCCGTCGGCGGTCTCGAGGTCGTAGATGCGCGGGCGCGGGTGCATCCGCACCCGCCCGACCTCGACGCCGTCGCGCTGGAGCGTGCCCGCGCGCCCGCCCGGATCCATCACCAGCTCGTACGGGGAGCCCGCGACGTAGTCCCCGTGCACGGGGACGGTGAGCGGCGCCCCTTCGACCCAGAGGAAGCCGGCGTCGGACGGCCCCGCGCCCCCGGCCCGGGTCTCGCCGGGCTCCGCCGGCGCGCTGGTGCGGACGCCGAGCGACTGCAGCTCGACGGCGAGCGTGCGGAGGTCGATCCCTACCACTTGTCGCCGAAGAGGCGCTCGAAGTTGTCCCGGAAGACCATGCGCTTGAGCTCCTCCGACACGGGCGCGCCCTCGATCTTCCAGTACTCGCCCATGAAGTCCGACCAGGGCTCGTCCGACCCGAAGATCACGCGGTCGCCCCCGACGCCCTGCTTCTCGATCTCGACGAGCAGCCAGCGGGCGCCGAAGCCGACGGCCCACGAGGTGTCGGTGTAGACCTTGTAGCCGTCCCGCACCCATTCGAGGAACTTCGGCACCAGCTTGATGTGCCCGCTGACGCCGCCGCCGAAGTGGACGAGGTGGATCTTCACGCGCTTGCCGTACGCCTCGACCAGCGGGATGAAGTTGTTGATGTCGCTCGCCCCGCCCGGCGAGGTGTGGAAGTGGAAGACGTAGTCGTGCTTCTCGGCGGCGTCGAAGCACGCGTCGGCGAGCTCGCGGGTCTCGTCGTCCCACTCGGCCGGGTTCGGGTTGCCGCCGAGCAGGAACGTCGTCTTGATGCCGACGATGCCGGCCTCGCCGGCGTGCTTGAGCGACTCCATCGTGTGCTCGCGGTCACGGGGCAGGAACGACACCCAGAGGAGCCCCCGGATGCGGTCGCTCTCGGTGGCGGCCTCCATCACGACCGGGTTCAGGCTGAAGGGCTGCTCCGGCTTGGGGATGCCGTAGTTCGACATCACCAGGCTGCGCTCGATGCCGTACTGGTCCATGTACTTGATGAAGTCCTTCGTCCGCGGGAAGTCGTAGACGATGGGCTTCACCGGGTAGTCGAGGCCGTAGAAGGGCCAGGCCTCGATCTCCCCGATGTGGCTGTGACCGTCGATGACGTTGCGCTTCACGCCGTCGGGCAGGGGCATGCGGCCTCCTTCAGGGGGTTCTCAGGAGTCTCTGGCGGAGCTCGTCCGCGGCAGCGCGCCGCTCGGCGACATCCGAGAACTCCCGCCGAGGGGCCAGCGGGGCGTCCTCGGTCTGGTCCCCCGTCTCCGGGTCGAGCTGGATCGCCTCCAGGACGTAGAGCGGCTCCATCGTGTCCGGCGAGGTCTCGGTCGTCTCGACCACTGCGAACCCGGTCGAGAGGGCCATCTCGATCCTCCGGTGGGGCGGCCAGCGCTCGTCCGAGCCCTTGGTCCAGATGACGGCCGTGGGCTCGCCGGCCCGCGCCGCCCGCTGGATCGCCCGCACCGCGTCCTCGCCGGCCCCGCGCTGCTCGAGCTCGCGGCCACGGACCGCGTAGGCGGCGTCGCGCAGCATGACCAGGTCGATCTCCGGCGGGAGCGCGTCGACGTCGATGCCGGCCTCGGCGAGCTCGGCCGCGGGGTCGCCGGCGCGGTGTGTCGCGACGAGGGCGTCCAGGTCGGGCACGCCCTCGAGGTGGTCGGCGAGCGAGCGGACGAGGCCCACGCACGTCCGGTACAGGTCCGGCCGCACCATCACGACCGGGTACAGACGCTCCTCGGCCGCGCTCCAGCGGCGGAGGGCCTCGTCGCGCTCGCTCACGGCGACCGTCACCCGGCGGTCAGACGGTCCAGGTGTTGAGCTGGAACGCGCCCGCCTTCCAGGCGGTGAGCGCCGAGTCGAGGACGTCGAGCGGGTTGAAGGCCTTCACGCCGTCGATCAGGTCGTCCTCGCGGAAGCCGTACAGCGCCCCCATCGCGAAGCGGCATGCGTAGACGGTCGCGCCCTCGCTGAGGAGGGTCTTGATCTGCTTGTTGATCGCGAGGTGCCCCGGGAAGGCCTCGGCGCCGACGGTCGGGTATCCGCGCGTGGCGGACGCCATCAGCACGCCCGGGCCGTAGAGCACGAGCGAGACCTTGAAGCCCTTGCGGACCAGGCGGGTGGCGGTGAGGAGGTTCACCAGGCCGACCGAGCCCTCGTAGGGCACGGTGTGCATGAAGATGAACGCCTGCTGTCCAGGCTCCGCCTTGATGTCCTCGAAGACCTTCTCCTCCACGTCGTAGAGCTGCTGACCTTCCTCGGGCTTGGGACCCTGGATCTTCGCCACGGTGACCTCCGGAACGGGAACGGTGGGCGATACCGGCGCGTGGCGCCGCGCCGGAAGCCTGCACTATCGTCCTCCCGACACCAGGTGGCAACCCGGGGGAGAGACGTGCCGACGGCCGGAGGCTCGGAGGAGACTGTGGTCATGGCGGTCGGCGGCAACGCGCTGGCCCCGTCCGGGCTGAGCCAGTTCGACGACCAGCTGGAGCGCGCCCGCGAGGTCGCGCGTCACGCCGTCTCGCTGCTCGCCGACGGCCGGCGCCTGGTGGTCGTCCACGGCAACGGCCCCCAGGTCGGCGCGCTGGCGCTCGCCCAGGAGGCGGTCGCGCCGGACGTGCCCCCGCAGCCCCTCCACGTGCTCGGCGCGATGACCCAGGGGCAGCTCGGCTACCTGCTCTGCCAGGCGATCGGCGACGCGATGGCGGCGGACGGCCGCGAGCGGCGGGTGGGCGCC
>DATFWK010000236.1:0-5387 GCA_035259345.1 Miltoncostaeaceae bacterium
CGCTCGCTCGCCGCCCGCCGCCCGCGGGTCCAGCGGGCCGAGTGGTCGCTCATGCGCGTGAAGGACGACCTGGAGCCCAAGGGGGCCCGCCCGGCGCTGCCGGCGGTGACGGTGCCGACGCCGACCGATCCGCTCTACGCCGACTCGGGCGACGAGCAGTGGGGCCTCAAGCTCGGCGCGCTCGACCCGTCCTCGCGGGGAGCCTGGAACCCGTCGCTGACGTCGTACCAGCGGCCGCCCATCGCCATCCTCGACGGCGGCATCGACTCGACCCACGAGGAGTGGAAGGCGGTCGACGGGCAGAGCCCGTTGATCGCCCCGCGCAGCACGTTCCGCGACGACAACGGCGCCGAGGACTGGGGACGCGTCGGCCACGGCACGCACGTCGCCGGCATCGCCGCGGCTCCGATCAACGGCCTCGGCGTGGTCGGCGTCGCGCCGGCGAGCGCCGACTCGCCGGTGATGCCGGTCCAGATCGCGGACCGCGACGGGCGCAGCACGGACGAGACGATGATCAAGGGCATCCGCTGGGCCGTGACGCACGGCGCCAAGGTGATCAACATCTCGGCCGGGGGCCCGGGCTACTCCCAGGCGTTCCAGAACACGGTGAACTGGGCGTACGCGCGGGGCGCGCTGATCGTCGCCTCGGTGGGCAACGAGGGCGAGGACGACAACCAGGTCAACTACCCCGCGGGCTACGACCACGTGCTCGGCGTCGGGGCCCAGTGCGACGGCAATGCCAGCTTCCCCGACTGCCCGAAGGCTTACGGGCTCGCTCGGTTCACGAACCACAACGCGACGCTCGACGTGATCGCGCCGGGCGTCAACGTCGTCTCGAGCGTGCCGCTCAGGGTGCACGACCGGGAGGTCACGCCGGGCTACGCGATGAAGGACGGCACGTCGATGTCGGCCCCGTTCGTCGCGGGCGTCGCAGCGCTGGTCTTCGGCTCGCACCCGGGCATCACGCCCGAGCAGGTGACGCGGCTGATCGAGGACACGGCGACGGACATCGGCCCGCGCGGGCGCGACGACCAGTCCGGCTGGGGCATCGTCAACCCGGCGAGCGCCGTGCTCGCGCCGGCCGGGCCGGACGACGTGGAGGAGATCAACGACACGATCGGCTCCGTGCAGGGGTCGGTTCGGAACGCGCTCGAGCCGCCGTCGAACAGCGCCGTGACGGCCTGGATCGACCGCTTCGACGACCCCGTGGACGTCTACCCGGTGCGGTTGTCGGCCGGCACGACGACGACGGTCTCCGTCACGTACCGCCGCGGGCTCATCGGGCTCTGGCTCTGGGCCCCGGGCACCCGCTCCACGCCGCGGTCGCCGGCCAAGGCCGGCACGCCGGGTCTGCTGGCAACGGCCCAGGTGCCGGGCGCACGCCGGCAGACGATCGTCCTGCGCCCGAAGCGGGCCGGCGTCTACTACGTGCAGGTGCGCGCGCTGCGCGGCGCGCCGGGCGAGTACCGGCTGACCGTCACGCCCTGACCGGGCCGACGACGGCCGAGACGCCCCGGCCGGAGCCCGTCGCGTTCTTCGCCGTGACGACCAGGCGCAGGCGGAAGCCGATGTCGGCGGCGCGGGCGCGGTAGGTCGGGCCGGCCGCGCCACGGATCGCGCGGCAGCTTCGGCCCGCCCGCGTGCAGAGCTGCCACGTGTACGAGTAGCGCGTCACCGGATCGCTCCATTTCCCGTTCCGGGCCGACAGCGTCCGGCCGGCCCGCGGTGTGCCGGCGATGCGCGGCTTCTGGATCGGTGCCGGAGCCGCCGGCTCGACCGCGGCCGAGACGACCGAGACGGCGGACCCGCTCCCGCCGTCGTTCGCGGCCGTGACCACGACGCGCAGCGGGTGGCCGACGTCGGCGAGCGTCGGGAGGTAGGTCCTGTCCTTCGCCCCGGGGATCGTGGTGAAGCCCGCCCGCGTCGACCGCTCCCAGGCGTAGGCGTACAGGAGGGGGTCCGGCTGGTTCGACCAGCTGCCCGTCGGCGCCGTGAGCGTCTGTCCCCGGCGGGGGCGGGCGGCGATGGCCGGCGGACCGAGGCTCACCGGCGGGAGGTGGAGCGCCCGCACGGTCTGCCCGGTGCCGACCGGGCTGATGCCGGCGGGCGTCACGGCGGTCACGGTCGGCGTCACCTGCGTCCCGGCCGGCAGGGGCACCACGAGGTTCGTGGCGCCGCCGGGCTGGGGCGGGACCGGCGTCGGGAGGCCGTTCACGATCCACGTGGTCACCGCCCGGCCGCCGCTCGGGCCCGGCACCCAGGACACCGTGACCTCCTGCGGCCCGGGCGTGACGGTGACCGCCGGGGCCTGGGGCGGCACCACCCCGATGTTCCCGTAGATGAAGTCGCGGAAGGCGGCGGCCTCGGCGTACACGCCGGGGAAGCCCGGCTGGGCGCATCCGTTCCCGAAGCTGACGACCCCGATCAGCACGCGTGCCCCGCCCGCGTCGTGGACGGCGAGCGGTCCCCCGCTGTCGCCGTTGCACGAGTCGACTCCGCCGGCCGGGAACCCCGCGCAGACCATCTGCTGGGCGATGAAGTCGGCGCCGTAGTCAGCCCCGCACTGGGTGTCCGCGATGACCGGCACCTGCGCTTCCTGCAGCTGGCTGACGCTCGGCGTGCCGGCCGGGGGCGGCGTCGTCAGGCCCCAACCGGCCACGTCCGCCAGCGCCCCGGGCACCCACCGGGCGTCGTCGATCGGCGAGACGAGGTTCATCGGGGGCAGGGCCGAGACGGAGGTGAGCTGGAGCAGCGCGACGTCGTTCCTGAACGACGCGCCGCCGGGCACGAACCCGTCGCGGACGATCACGGCGACGCCGTGCACCTCGGCGGGAGCGGTCAGGTCCGTAGTGCCGAGCCGGACCTGCATCTGCGCCGGCGTCGCTGGCGCGTTCGTCGTGGGGTCGAACGTGCAGTGGCCGGCCGTGAGGACCCATTGCGGGTCGATGAGGGTCCCGCCGCACAGCGTCTGCGTCTGCGGGGGGCCCGGGAAGGTGCTGATCACCCCGGCGATCGCGGGCCAGCCGGAAGCAGGGGCGGGGGCACCGCCGACGACGCGCGGGCTGACCACGCCGAGGAGGGTCGCCGGCAACGCCAGCGCGGTCGCGCACACGCCGACGGCCGCGAGCCGCGCGCGGAGCCCCACGTCAGCCTCCCTGCCGCCCCACCATCGCGCCAATCATGCCGCGACCCGTGGACGTCAGCAAATGCAGGCGCTTCAGGGCGACTCGGCCTCGCGGTCGGCCAGCTCGCGAAGCTCGGCGGCGAGGCCAGCGGCCACGTGCCCCGGCCCGCCGTCGCCGACCGGCCGGCCGTCGCAGGCGATCACCGGCCGCAGGCCGCTCACCGCGCTGGTCACGAAGATCTCGTCCGCGGCGCGCCACTCGTCCTCGGAGGCGACGGCCTCGTCGACCTCGGCGAGCGCGAGCACCGCCGCCCGCATCACGCCGGGCAGGAGGCCGCGCACCGGCGCGGTCGCGACCCTCCCGCCCGAGACCCAGAACGCGTTCGACCGGCTCGCCTCGCCGAGGCGCCCCTCGCCGTCGAGCAGGAGGGCCCCGCCCGCGCCCGCCGCATCCGCCCGGCGCCAGGCGAGGCGCCGCGAGAGGAACGAGAGCGTCTTGTGCTCGGCGAGCCCGTCGCCGGGGCGCCACGCGTCGCGGAGCGAGATCGCCGCGATGGGACCGGACGGGCTCTCCGCTGTAGCGCGAGCCTCGACCAGCAGGGTGGGCCGCGTCGTGGCCGTCACCCGCACCCTGACGAGGGGGGCGGCGCATTCGGCGAGCACGCAGCGCACGGCCGCCCGCACCCGGTCCGCCGGCGCGATCTGATCGAGCCCCAGCGCCGCGGCCGACCGGGACATCCGCTCCAGGTGCGCGCCGAGGCGGAGGATGCGCCCCTCACGGGCGAGCATGGTCTCAAAGAGACCCTCGCCCCAGCGGACGCCGGGATCGTCGATCGCCAGGGCCGCGCCCTCCGCCGGCAGGAGGACGCCGTCGAGCCAGGCGAGCGCCGTCATCCCCCGCCGAGCGCGCGCAGGAAGGGCGTCGCCTTGGCCCAGGACTCGCGGCGCTCGGCGTCGGGGTCGGAGTCCCAGACGACGCCGCCCCCGCACCAGTAGCGGGCCTCCCCGCGGTGGAGCCAGGCGGTGCGAATCGCCACGCTCGCCTCCACCTGCCCGTCCCGCCCGACGGCCACGACGCTTCCGAACGCGGGCCCGCGGCCGACCGGCTCGAGCTCGCGGATCACCTCCATCGCCCGCACCTTGGGCGCACCGGTGACCGATCCCGCCGGGAACACCGCCCGCAGGACGTCCGCCGCGCTCGCGCCCTCGACGAGGCGCGCCCGCACCCTGCTCACCATGTGGGCCGCGTACGGCGTCTCGAGCGCGGCGAAGAGCCGTGGCACGGACACGCCGCCGGAGACCGCTACGCGGCCGAGGTCGTTCCGGACCAGGTCCACGATCATCACGTGCTCGGCGAGGTCCTTGCCGCTGGTCGCCAGGCGCTCCCCCTGGCCTGCGGCGTCCGTCCCCTTGATCGGCTCGCTCGACGCGAGGCCGTGCCGGGTGGAGAGCAGCCGCTCCGGTGACGCCGAGACCACCGCCCCGCGCCCGGTGTCGACGAACGCGCGGTGGGAGGCGGGGCCGGCGGCCTCCCAGAGGCGCCGGGCGAGCGCCAGCGGACCGTGCGCCCACGGCGCCCTGAGGCGCTGGACGAGGTTGACCTGATAGCAGTCGCCCGCGGCGATCAGCTCCCGCGCGGCGGCGACCATCGCGCGATACCCGGACGCGTCGAGCGAGCTCTCGAGGTCGGGCGCCGCCGCCACCCGGGGCGCCGGTGCTCGGCGGCCGGCCGTCAGGGCGACGGCCTCCAGATCCTCGAGCGCGGCCGCGTCGGCGACGGTGGCGAGCGTGCAGCGCCCGCCGGCGTCCACGAGCGCCACGGTGTCGTACCGCCCCAGCACGGCGGGCGGCGGGCCGCCGGGGTCGGGGAGCGGGGCCGGCAGGCGCTCCACCGTGCCGGCCAGGTCGTAGGCGAGCACGCCCACCCAGGCGCCCGCGGCGGCGCCCGGACCGGCGCTCGGCCCGGAGCACGGGATGTCGAGCGCCTCCCAGGCTGCCGGCCCCTCGACGACCTCGGTCGGGTCGGCGGCGACGAGCGTCATGCCTGCGAACGGCACCAGCACCGCGCGCCGGCGGCCGGCCAGGGCGGCGAGCAGGGCATCCGGTGACACCGCGTGCGGGAGCACCCGCAGGCGGGCACGGCGATCCAGGGCGAGCACGGCCCCAGCATGCCGGACGACATATCCTCTCCGCATGGAGCCCGGCCGGTACCTCGTCCTCTTCTACGACTACGTCGAGAACGTCGTGGAGCGGCGGGCGCCCC
>DATFWK010000237.1:0-7911 GCA_035259345.1 Miltoncostaeaceae bacterium
GAGCGGATCGACCTCCGGCGGACGCTGCGCGGCAGTCTGCGCACGGGCGGCGACCCGGTGTCGCTCGCGCGGCGGCGACGGCGCGTCGTGCGACGGCGAATGGTGATGCTGTGCGACATCTCGGGCTCGATGGAGCCCTACGCCCGCGCCTACCTCCAGTTCCTCACCTGCGCCGCGGGCACCGGCGCGGATGCTGAGGCCTTCGTCTTCGCCACCCGGCTCACGCGCCTGACGAGGGCGCTCAGCTCCCGCAACCCCGAGCGCGCGATCCAGCGCGCCGCGGCGGCGGCGCCGGACTGGTCGAGCGGCACCCGCATCGGCGACGCGCTCCGCGAGTTCAACGACCGCCACGGCCGGCGCGGCATGGCGCGCGGCGCCGTCGTCGTGATCATCTCCGACGGGTGGGAGCGCGGCGACCCCGCCCTGGTCGCCCGCGAGATGGCCCGCCTCGCCCGCCTCGCCCACCGCATCGTGTGGGTCAACCCGCGCGCGGGCTCGGGCGACTTCGCCGTCAGCGCCGGCGGGATGGTCGCCGCCCTTCCCCACTGCGACGCGCTGGTCAGCGGGCACAGCTACGAGGCCCTCGACGCCGTCGTGGAGGCGATCGGGGCCGAGTCCTGGGACCGCGACGAGGCGGTCGCGGCCTGGGCGCGGCCGGGGGCCGAGCGGCGCGAGGCGCCCGAGCCCTGGGCCAGCGCGACGCCGGTGGCGGGGAGCTCGGTGGCCATGCCGAGCGGGCACGGGCCGCGGCGCGGCCACACGACCCCGGGGTGGGTGACCGACGAGGAGGGCGGGTGAGCGAGCCCGGCCCGAAGATCTGCATCTATCCGGGGTGCGAGCGGCCCGCCGTTCCGCCCCACCCGCTCGGAGGGCCGCAGCCCGCCTTCTGCGACCTCGAGGAGCACAACGCGCTCACCGCCCACCAGGAGCGTCAGCGGCGAGCCGCGGAGGGAGAACCGGAGGAGCCGGAGATCCAGCGACCGGCCAGTCAGGAGGGAGCGTGACCATGGCGAACGAGGCCTACCGAGCGGTGTTCCTGCGCGTCCATCCGACGGGGAAGATGGTGCTCAGCCTCACCACCGAGCCCGACGGGCGCGAGCCCGAGTACGCGCAGCTGGTGGCCGACCAGCTCGGCGTCCCTGCGCTCGACGTGAAGGTCGTGCCCGCCGACACCGACCGCTTCGGGGTCGGCCACGGCTACAACACGAGCCCGTCCGCGGGCGCGCCGGCGGCGATCGTGAGCGCGAGCGGGAAGATCAAGGACAAGGCACGGCTGCTCGCCGGCGCCGACCTCGAGGCCGCGCCCGACAGCCTCCAGTGGCTGAACGGTGCCTGGGTCGCGGGCGACGGCGGCGACCCGGCGGGCGTGCGGACGATGGAGGACATCGCGCTCTACGCGCACGGCACCGGTCCGCTGCCGCCAGGGGTCGAGGGCGGGCTGGACGCCCAGACGGTCTACCGGGACTGAGCGCCCTCAGCCGGCGGGGACGGTGGCGTCGATCCCGAGCTGGATCTCGTCGGCCACCTTGAGCGCCCCGAAGAGCGCCGAGTAGGGCTTGATGCCCCAGTCGGTCTGCTTGATCGTGGCCTGACCGGACAGCGCGCCGCCCTCGCCGACGGCCAGCCGGAGCGCCAGCGGGTGGGTGGCCCCGGCGAGCGTCAGGTCGCCGGCGACGTCGAGGCCATCGCCGTCCGGTCGGACCGAGGTCGATCGGAAGGCGACGTCCTGGCCGTTCAGGATCTCCTCGTCGATCGTCTGGACGATGCTCGCCCGGTCGTCGTCCCCGAGCGGCATCATCCCGCCGGTCCCCTCGACCACGCGCAGCGACCGCGGGTCGGCGTCGAGGGCGACGGTGCTCGCCGCGGGGTCCGCGCCGATCTCGAGCCGTGCGCTCCACTGCGTCACGTGCAGGAGCAGATCGTGGCCCGCCTTGGCCACCGCGCCGGTGCGCCCGGTCCGGATCCAGAGGGTGCCGGAGTCCGGCCCGAGCTCGTAGACGCCCGCCGCAAGCCCCACGCGGGGAGCATACGGAACGCCTAGGATTGCCGGGTCCCCACCCAGGGCCGGCCGACACCCCACCGAGGAGCCCCGCGCATGGCAGTCGTCCTCGACCACACCTTCACCACGGCCAAGCCGCTCGAGGAGAGCTGGGCGACGGTGCTCGACCTCGAGCGCACCGTGCCGTGCGTCGAGGGGGCGACCGTGCTCGAGACGACCGGCCCGGACGGCGTGCGGGCGGAGATCAAGGTGCGGATGGGCGCGATGTCCATGAACTTCACGGGCACGGTGGACATCGTCGAGAAGGACCCCGCCGCCCACCGGATGGTGATGCGGGTGAAGTCCAAGGAGGCCGGCGGCCAGGGCTTCGCCAACGCCGACGTCGAGATCACGTGCAACGACGGCGGCGGCACGATCCACACCAACGCCCAGATCACCGGCAAGGCGGCGTCCATGGGCGAGGGGGTCGTGATCGGCGTGCTGGACGCGCTCGTCGCCGACTTCGCCGGCAAGCTCGGGGCGCTCCCCTAGCAATGGCAATCGTGGTCATGCGGGAGATCCGCCCGGGCGAGGTCCCCTTCGACGGCGGAACCGCCGTGCAGGAGGACCCGGCGCGGCCGGTCTTCCGCGGCAACGGCCCGGACGACTACGTCTGCGTGACCTGCGGCAACGTGCTCGCGGCATCGATGCCGGCCGACCAGATGACCAAGCGGGTGCGAGTGCGCTGCGCGGTGTGCCGGACGGTCAACGTCTCCGCGCCGGAGCCCGACGAGGCCGCCCTGCGTCAGGGCGCGCGCAGGGCGCCGAGGCCGCCCCGGGCGTCCTCGTAGGCCGCCGTCCCGTCCCCCTCGAGGGCGGCGACGCGGATCACCGGCGGCTGCCCCATCGCCGGCGCCCCGAGGTCGAGGAGCGCGTCCCGGTAGGCCCGCTCCCGGGGGAGCCCGCCGAAGCCGAAGCCCTTGGCGGGCATGCCGCCCGAGGCCCGGTCGGTGCGCGGGGCCCACGCGCGGCAGAGGGCGCGGAAGGCGGCGGCGTCGAAGCCGAGGCGGGCGTCCGGCGGATAGCGCTCGAGCGCGGTCAGGCGGGCCGAGGTGAAGTGCTCCGGGCCGTCGACCGCGACCACGGTGCCGGTCGGCGCGTGGACGAGGTCCACGGGCAGGAGGAGGTTCTCGCGCGAGGCCGCGAGCACCGCGCGGTCGCCCCTGAGCGCCGCGTGGATCGCCGCCAGCGCCGCGAGCGCGGCCTGGGCGGGCGCCACGATCGCCGGGTCGCGCCGGGCCTTGGCGACCCGCTCCAGCCCGATGTGGCCCTGCTCGGTGAGCCAGTCGAAGGTCGCGGGGCCGAGGAGGATCCCGTCCTCCGCCGCTGCCCGGGCGAAGGCACGCTGGAGGTCGCCCGGGGGCACCCGGGAGATGGTAGTGCCCGCCGTCCGGCGCGGAGCGGCCGGGGTGGGATGCGACCCGGTGGCGGATGGCCCGCCGTGCTGTCAGGATTTCGAGGACGCTCCCAGGAGGCCCCGCGTGATCACGCAGACCAACGACACGATCGTCGCCGCCGCCCGGCTGGTCGAGGAGGGCCGGCCCTTCGCGATGGCCACGGTCGTGGACGTCCGCCGTCCGGCGTCGGCGCGGCGCGGCGACCGCGGGATCGTGACCGCGGACGGCGCGCTGGTCGGCTGGGTCGGCGGCGCCTGCTCCGAGCCGATCGTCATCCGCGAGGCGCTGCGCGCGCTCGCCGACGGCGAGGCGAGGCTGGTGCGGATCTGCCCCCAGGACGCCGGCGCGGCGGCCGACGGGGACGTCATCATCGCCCACAGCACCTGCGCGTCGGAGGGCACCGTGGAGGTCCTGATCGAGCCGCGTCTCCCCCAGCCGCTCCTCTCGGTCGTCGGGGAGAGCCCGGCGGCCCGCACGCTGGCCCGCCTGGCCGAGGCGATCGGCTGGCGGGTCACGGAGGAGCTCACCGACCGCGCCGACGCGGTCGTCGTGGCCACGATGGGCCGCGGCGACGAGGACGCCCTTGCCGCCGCCGTCGCGCTCCACACCGGCTACATCGGGCTGGTCGCGAGCGCCCGCCGCGCCGGCGTCGTGCGCCAGGCGCTCAGGGCCCGCTCCGTGCCCGAGGCCGAGATCGCCCGCGTGCGGAGCCCGGCCGGCCTCGACCTGGGCCCCTCCACGCAGGAGGAGATCGCGGTCGCGATCCTCGCCGAGCTGGTCGCCTGGCGGCACACCCTGCCGGTCCCGGACCACGCGCCCGCGGCCCTGCCGGCCGAGGCCGTCGACCCGGTGTGCGGCATGACCGTCGCCGTCGCGCCCGACGCCGTCTCCGCCGAGCACGACGGGACCACCTACTACTTCTGCTGCCCCGGCTGCCGCTCGCGCTTCCTCGCCGACCCGGCGCCCTTCGTCGCCACGTAGGGCCGCACCAGGAACGCGGACGGGCAGAAGTCCGCGAGCACGCACTGCTCGCAGCGCGGCCGGCGCGCGATGCAGACCCGCCGGCCGTGGATGATCATGCGCATCGACGTGTCCGTCCAGGCGCTCCGCGGCCAGACGGCCATGAGGTCCCGCTCCACGCGCACGGGGTCGGTCTCCTCCGTGAGGCCCAGAAGGCGCGAGAGGCGCAGCACGTGGGTGTCGACGACGACCCCGGGGACGCCGAACCAGTGGCCGAGGACGACGTTGGCCGTCTTGCGGCCGACGCCCGGGAGGGTCACCAGCTCCTCCATCGTGCCCGGCACCTCGCCGCCGAAGCGCTCGACGACGGCCTGGGACATCCCGACGATGGACTGGGTCTTCGCCCGGAAGAACCCCGTCGGGTGGATGATCCGCTCGATCTCCTCCGGCTCGGCGGCCGCCATCTCGGCCGGCCCCGGGTAGCGCGCGAAGAGCTCCGGCGTGACGCGGTTGACCGTCTCGTCGGTCGTCTGCGCCGACAGGATGGTGGCCGTCAGGAGCTCCCAGGCGCTCCGATGGTGGAGCGGCACGGTGATGTCGGGGTACAGGGCCGCGAGGCGCTCGGCGACCAGCCGTCCGCGCCCGCGGGGCGTTCTCGGGCGAGCCACGCGCCAACCTTAGTTAAGGGCGGTCGGACGGGGAGGGCGCCGCTGCCGTACCATCCGGGCGGTGGAGCACGTCGACGTGGTGGTGATCGGGGCCGGCCCTGCCGGCTCGACGGCGGCGTACCGGCTGGCAGCGGCGGGCGCCCGGGTCGTCATGCTCGACAAGGCGCACTTCCCCCGCGACAAGCCGTGCGGCGGGGGTATCACCTGGCGCGGGGTGAAGCTCATCCCCTGCTCCGTGGACCCCGTCGTGGAGGACGTCATCCATGACGTCGAGGTCGGCCGCGACTACGACGGGCGGCGCATCACGCGCTCGTCGAAGGAGCCGCTCGTGCTCATGACCCAGCGCCGGCGCCTCGACGCCCACCTCGCGGAGCAGGCCGCGGCGCGCGGCGCCGACTTCCGCGAGGGCGTGCGTGTGCGCGGGATCGAGTTGGAGCCCGGCGGAGCCACCGTCTCCGCCGACGGCATGCGGATCGCCGCGGACGTCGTTATCGGCGCCGACGGGTGCAACGGAGTGAGCGCGAAGACGATGGGGCTCGGCGCCAACCCGACCTACGGCGTGGCCCTCGAGGGCAACCTGCCGATGACCAACGGGCTCGAGGAGCGCCTGCGCGGCCGGCTGCTCTTGGAGTTCGGCACGGTGCCCGGCGGGTACGCCTGGGTCTTCCCGAAGGGCGACCACGCCAACCTCGGCGTCGGGGGCTGGGGCCGCGAGGGCGAGAACCTGCGCGACCACCTCGACCGGCTCTGCGCCGAGTACGGCATCACGCACCGGGAGCTCGACGGGCTGCGCGGGTACCGGCTCCCGCTGCGGGACCCGCGGTCCCCGCTCACGCGCGGGCGCGGGCTGGTCGTCGGCGACGCCGCCGGCCTGGTGGACCCCATGTCCGGCGACGGCATGTACGAGGGCTTCCTCTCCTCGAAGCTGGCCGCGGAGGCCGTGCTCGACCTGCTGGCCGGGCGCGCGGCGGACCTCAGCGCCTACGGCCGCGCGGTGGACGGCGAGCTCTCCCGCCACCGCATGGTCTCGTGGGTCGGGAAGCTGCTCTTCGACGAGGCGCCGCGCGTCGCGCTGACCCTCGCCCGCAACCCCGTCCTCTGGCCCCGCGTCGTCCGGCGGCTCCGGGGCGAGCAGCGCATGCGACCGTGGCCGCGCTCGCCGTGGCTCGAGGGCATGGGCCGCGCGATCTACCGCCCGGCGAAGGGCTGAGGCCGGCTCTCGCGGGCGTATGATCGGCGCACCCACGGGGGAGCGCCATGCAGGTCAACGTCCGGCTCAGCGGCGAGCTCGCGCGCATCGCCGGCGCGCCGCGCCTGGTCGTCGAGGTGGAGGACGGCGCGACCGTGGCCGCCGTCTGCACGGCGATCGAGCGCGGCAATCCGTCCGCCGCCGGCAGCCTCGGCGGGGCGCTGGCGCTCGTGCGCGGCGCGCACGTCCCCCACGACCGGCCGCTCGCGGCGGGCGAGGAGCTGGCGCTGCTCCTGCCGGCCGCCGGCGGCGCCTGACCGAAGGAGGCACGATGGCGATCGAGGTCCGCACGGCGAGCGCGCACGAGACGGTGCTCGTCGACCGCTACGTCGACGGGGTGCTCCGGCCCGACGCGCCCATGCTCGGCCCGGTCCGCGACGGCGGCCACATCCTGGTCAACACGGCCCCCGGGTGCTGGGGCCCGATGATCACCCCGGAGCTGCGGGGCGGTCACGAGGTGACCCAGCCGGTCGCGGTCGAGGGCGCCGAGGTCGGCGACGCGATCGCGATCCGCGTCAAGGCGATCGAGGTCACGTCGATGGCCACGGCCTCGGGCCACGACCGGTGGATGGAGGGCCGCTTCCTCGGCGACCCCTACATCGCCGGGCGCTGCCCGGGCTGCGGGCTGATGTACCCGGAGACCCGCGTGGAGGGCATCGGCCCGGAGGCGATCCGCTGCGCGAGCTGCGGCGCCGACGCGACGCCGTTCACGTTCGCCAACGGCTACACGATCGCGTTCGACGAGAACCGGACCGTCGGCGTGACCCTCCAGGGCGAGGCCGCCGCGGCGATCGCGCGCGACGCCGACCGCTGGGCGGCGATGCCGGAGCACTCGCGCCAGAACTCGGTGCTGATCTTCGCGCCTCACGACATCGTCGGCATGGTCGCCCGGCTGCGGCCCTTCATGGGCCAGCTCGGCACCACGCCGGCCATCCCGATGCCGGACTCCCACAACGCCGGCGACTTCGGCTCCTTCCTCATCGGCGCACCCCACGAGTACGGCATCCCCGCCGAGGACCTGCGATACCGCACCGACGGCCACATGGACATCGACGCCGTCCGCGCGGGCGCCATCGTGATCGCGCCGGTCAAGGTGGCCGGCGGCGGCGTCTACCTCGGCGACATGCACGCGATGCAGGGCGACGGCGAGATCGCCGGCCACACGTCCGACGTCGCCGGCACCGTGACGCTGCAGGTCCACGTGGTCAAGGGCCTCGGCATCGACGGGCCGGTGATCCTGCCGCTGACCGAGGACCTGCCGTTCCTCGCCCGGCCGCTCGACGCCGAGGAGCGCGCACGCGCTCTCGCCGTGGCCCGCCGCTTCGGCCTCGAGGGGCTCGAGGAGACCGCGCCCGTCTCGATCGTGGGCACCGGGCCGGACCTGAACAGCGCGACCGACAACGGCCTCGAGCGCGCGGCCTGGCTCCTCGGGATGGAGGTCCCCGAGGTGCGAAACCGCGCCACCGTCACGGGCGCGATCGAGATCGGGCGCCACCCGGGCGTGGTCCAGGTGACGTTCCGGGCGCCGCTGGATCGGCTCGAGGCGCGCGGGCTCCTGCCCTACGTCCAGGACCAGTACGGCGGCTAGCCGTCCCGGCC
>DATFWK010000238.1:0-6658 GCA_035259345.1 Miltoncostaeaceae bacterium
GGGACCGAAAAACCGCGCGGCGGCCTCAGCCGGTGGCGGCGGCGGGCTCGATCACGGTCTGCGGCGCCTCCCGCCACAGCCGGTCGAGCCGGTAGAACTCGCGCGCCTGCGGCGTGAAGATGTGCACGACGATGTCGAGGAAGTCGAGCAGGATCCACTCGGCCTCGCGCTCGCCCTCGGGGCGCCGCGGCATGCGGCCGAACTCCTCCTTCAGCCGCTTGCGGACCTCCTCGGCGACGCTCTTGCTCTGACGGGGCGTCTGGCCGGTGCACACGACCAGCCAGTCCGTGTACGTCACCAGGCCGCGCATGTCGATCAGGACGACGTCCCTCGCCTTCTTCGAGACGGCCGCGTCGGCGGCTGCGTCGGCGAGGGCCCGGGTGGCCTCGAGGTCGTGGATGTCGTCTGTCGGGAACGTGCTCAGGTCCGGTCCAGCCTAGCAGGGGCGCCGGTGGCCGAGGCCGCCCGCAGGACCGGCTCGACCCCCGGCGGCAACAGGTCCGAGACCGGCAGGCCGGCCTCCAGCCGGCGGCGGACGTCCGTGGAGGAGACGTTCACCCGTGGCATGCGGATGAGGTCCACGCGCCCCGGCGCCAGGCGCTCGGCGTCGTGCGCCACCAGGTCGGCGTCCGCCTCGCCGCGGGCGGCGGCGGCGATCCTCGCGCGGGCGAGGATGCGCCCCGGCTCGTGCCAGCGGTCGAACGTGGCGAGCTGGTCGGCGCCGAGGATCAGCCAGAGGTCGGCGTTGGGTTCGGCCACCGCGAAGGCCTCGACCGTGTCGGCCGTGTAGCTCGGGCCGGGGCGGTCGAGCTCGGCCCGGGAGAGCACGAACTCGGGCCGTCCCTCGATCATGCGCGCCACCATCGCGGCGCGGACGTCCGGCGGCAGCGCGGCGTCGGGCCGGTGGGGCGGGTGGCCGGTCGGCACGAAGCGCACCTCGTCGAGGTCGAGCTGCGCCATCGCCGCCTCCGCGAGGGCCAGGTGCCCGATGTGCGGCGGGTCGAAGCTGCCGCCGAGGACACCGACGCGCCGGTGGCGGCTAGGTGCGGACCTGGCCGTCGCCGGTGACGAGGTACTTCGTCGTGGTGAGCTCGCGGAGGCCGACCGGCCCGCGGGCGTGCAGCTTCTGGGTCGAGTTGCCGATCTCGGCGCCCATCCCGAACTGGCCCCCGTCGGTGAAGCGCGTCGACGCGTTGACGTAGACGCACGCCGCGTCGACGCCGACCTGGAACTCCCGCGCCGAGTCGAGCGAGCGCGTGACGATCGCCTCGCTGTGGCCCGAGCCGAAGCGCTCGATGTGCTCGATCGCCTCGTCGAGCGAGTCCACGACCCGCACCGCCATCACCAGGTCGAGGAACTCGGTCGCGTAGTCCTCGTCGGTCGCCGGGGCCATGCCGTCGGCGCGCTCGCCGAGCAGCTCGCGACTCGCCGGGCAGATCCGCAGCTCGACCCCGTTGGCCGTGAGCGCGTCGACCGCACGGGGCAGCACCTCCGGCGCGGCGGCCCGGTGCACGAGCAGCGTCTCGGCGGCGTTGCAGACGCCGGGCCGCTGCACCTTCGCGTTGACCGCGATGCGGACGGCCTTCTCGACGTCCGCATCGGCGTCGACGTAGACGTGGTTGTTGCCCGAGGCGGCATAGATCACCGGCACCCGGGCGTGCTCCATGAGGAACTTCTTGAGCTCCTCCCCCCCGCGCGGGATGACGAGGTCGACCAGGCCCTCCATCTGGATGAGCTGCCGCATCTCCTCCCGGTCGGTGCCGAGCAGCACCATCGCGTCCTCCGGCACGCCGCCATCGGCGAGCGCGCCCGCGAGCGCCTCGGCGATGGCCCGGTTCGAGCGGTCCGCCACGGTCGAGCCCCGCAGGATGGAGGCGTTGCCGCTCCTCAGGCAGAGCGCGGCGATGTCCGAGGTGACGTTCGGCCGGCCCTCGTAGATCACGGCGACGACCCCGAGCGGCACTCGGTGCCGCGCGACCTCGAGCCCGTTGGGCAGGCGCCAGCCGCTCTCCACCTCCCCCACCGGGTCCGGCAGCGCGGCGACCTGGCGCATGCCCCGCGCCATCTCCATCACCCGGTCGGCGTCGAGGAAGAGCCGCTCGACCATGGCGTTCGGGCGGCGGGCCGCACGGGCGTCGGCGACGTCCTGCTCGTTCTCCCGCAGGATCTCGTCCGTGCGCCGGACGAGGGCGTCGGCCATGAGCTCGATCGCCGCGGACTTCGCGCCGGGCGTCATCCGGCGCAGTTGCGCGGCGGCGGCCTTGGACCTCCGGCAGACCCGCTCGATGGTGGAGGTCTCGACGGCCATTACCCGGGAAACTATACGGCCTCGGCCGAGCTCAGGACGAACTGGTCGCGGTGGATGACCTCGCCCGGATGGCCGGGCAGCACCTCCCGCACCTGGGCCGTCTTCATTCCCGCGACGTGGCGCAGGTCCTCGGCCGATACCGCGACGATGCCCTTGCCGACCAGCCGGCCGCCGTCGGCCTCGACGACCTCGACGGCGTCGCCGGCCATGAACGCGCCGTCGCACCCGACCACCCCGACCGGCAGCAGCGACGTGCCCCGGCCCTCGAGCGCCCTTGCGGCCCCGGCGTCCACGTGCACCCGCCCCATGGCCGGCTTGGCGTAGAGCAGCCAGAGCTTGAAGGCCGAGCGGGGGCGCGTGGCCGGCGGAAATCGGGTGCCGACGTGCCCTCCGTGCGCGATCCCCGTCACGACGCCGTCGTCGAGCCCCGAGGCCACGATGCACGTGACCCCGGCCGCCGTGGCCATGCTCGCCGCGGCCACCTTGCTCTGGATGCCGCCCCGGCCGAGGCCGGACCCGGCCATGCTCGCGAGGGGGACGTCCTCAGGGGCCGTGCCCGCCGGCACGTCGCGGATCAGCTCCGGGCCGTCCGGCCCCTCGCCGTAGAGCCCCTCGCGGTCGGTCAGGAGCAGCAGCCAGCTCGCGCGGAGGAGAATGGCCACCTGTGCGGCCAGGACGTCGTTGTCGCCGAAGGTGACGCCGTCGGCCGCGGTCGTATCGTTCTCGTTGATCACCGGGACGATGCCCCACTCGAGCAGGCGCCCGAGTGTGTTGCGCGCGTTGAGGTAGGAGGCGCGCCGCTCGAGGTCACCGGAGGTGAGCAGCACCTGGGCGGGGGTCACGCCGAGCGGGCCGAACGCCCGCAGGTAGCGCTCGAAGAGCACGCCCTGGCCGATCGCCGAGGCGGCCTGGAGGTCCGGCAGCAGCGCAGGTCGCTCCGTGATGCCCATCACGCCGAGCCCGCAGCCGACGGCGCCGCTCGAGACCAGCACCGGCTGGTGACCCTGCCGGGCGACCCGCACGAGCTCGCGGACGCGGGCGTCGAGGACCTCGTCCCGGATCCGGCCGGCCCCGTCCAGCAGGGTCGAGGTGCCCAGCTTGACGACGAGGACCGCCATCAGGCGCGCCCGTCCCGCAGCGCGGCCAGCACCCGGTCCCGCAGCTCCGCCACCCCCGTGCCGCCTTCGGCGTCCACCACGGCGTCGGCGAGGCCGGGGGCCTCCGCCAGGTCGCCGTGCGTGGCGACCACCAGCTCCCGCGCGCCCGGCCCGCGGTACGGGGCAACTGCGGCTCGGACCCGCTCGATTCGGGTCGCGGCCGGCTCCTGGTCGGAGGCGTCCACGGCGTGGAGGATGACCCGGGCCCGCTCGAGCTGCTCCAGGTGGCTGCCCTGTCGCGCCTCGCCGTCGGCGCCGACGCCCGGCAGATCGGCCGCCAGGTAGAGGTTCCCGTCCTCGTCCTCGAGCGGCCCGAGCACCGGCTCGGTCGTGGTGTACGGATAGGCGGCGACGGGCGAGGGCGCGCCCGTGAGCGCCCGCAGGAGCGCGCTCTTGCCGCTGTTCGGCAGGCCCACGATCGCGACGTCCACCGGCAGGCGCAGCTCGAGCGTGAGCCAGGCCGCGTCGCCCCCGGTGCCGGGCAGCGACTCCCGCGGCGCCTGGCGCGTCGACGAGCGGAAGGCCCAGTTCCCGGCGCCGCCGGTACCGCCGCGGGCCACCTCCGCGCGGTCCCCCGGCCGGTCCAGCGAGGCGATCACCGCGTCGTCGCGGATCACGCGCGTCCCGACCGGCACCGCCACCTCCAGGTCCGGCCCGGCGCGCCCGTGGCGCCGCGCGCCTTCGCCATGCGCGCCGCGGGCGGCGCGGTGATGGACGGCATGGCGGAACCGGGAGAGATCCTCGACGCCGGGGTCCGCGACCAGGATCACCGACCCGCCGTCACCGCCGTTGCCCCCGTCCGGGCCGCCCCGCGGCGTCCGCGCCTCGCGCCGGAACGAGACGGCGCCGGCGCCGCCGTGGCCGCCCTCGACGTGGATTCGCGCGCGATCCGTGAACACGGCTGCGGGCGGGCGCCCGCTGGGCCTCCCGCCTCCTGCGTCAGGCGGCCGGACCGTCCGGGTGGACGAACACCCGCCGGCCCTTGCGCCCGCGCGTGAACTCGACCCGTCCGGCGACCGTGGCGAAGATCGTGTGGTCGCGGCCGATACCCGTGCCGTTCGCCGGCCGGAACCGCGTCCCGCGCTGGCGCACGATGATGGACCCGGCCGGCACGACCTGGCCGGCGAAGACCTTCACGCCCAGCCGCTTCGCGGCCGAGTCGCGCCCGTTGCGGCTGGAGCCGCCACCCTTCTTGTGGGCCATCGCTACGCTCCGATGGATTCGATGACGACGCGGCTGAGGCGCGAGCGGTGGCCGCGCCGGCGCTTCTGGTTGCGCTTCGGCTTGTACGTGAAGACCAGGATCTTCTTCCCGAGCAGGTGCTCCTCGACGCGGGCGGTCACCGTGCCCCCGTCAGTGATGCCGTCCGGGCCGCCGACCGCCAGCACGCGCGGCTCGACGGCCTCCCCCGGCTCGACGGGCAGGCGGTCCACGACCAGGCGCTCGCCCTCGCGGACGCGATACTGCCTGCCGGCAAGGGCGATCACTGCATAGTCGGGCATCAGGTTCCTCGAGGTTCGGGCCGCTCGGCCCGGTCGTCGGCGGCTGGCGATGATAGCGCATGGGCGCCCGCGGACGGAGCCGGAACCGGCCCGAAGAACTTGACGACGGACGCCGATTCGGGAACATTGGCGCGCGCCGAGATGAACATTCACAGACTGATCCGGCCGCTCGCCGTGGCGGCGCTCACGGTCGCGGCGATCGGCTGGAGCGGGCCCGCGGGCGGAGCGGAGGCCCCGCGCGTCCTGACGGTGGACGCACCCGGCAACCCGGACTTCCTCGACTCTGCGCTGGCCGACGAGCCGTCGAGCTGGCAGATCCTGGCCGCCACCAACGACGGGCTCCTCATGCTGCGCCAGAGCGCCGGCGGCGCCGGCCTGGAGGCGGTCCCGGACCTCGCCGAGGCCCTGCCGGTGGTGAGCGACGGTGGCCGCACGCTGACGTTCCGCGTCCGGTCGGGGGTCCGCTTCTCGGACCCGGTCGACCGTGAGGTCCGCCCCAGCGACGTCAAGGCCAGCATCGAGCGGATCTTCCGCCTCTCCTCGCGCGGCGCGAGCTACTACGGCTCCATCGTGGGCGCGGACGTGCTCACGCGGACCCGCACCGGCGGGCTTGCAGGCGTCGTGGCGGACGACACGGCGGGGACGGTGGTCGTGCGCCTCACGCGCCCGGACCCGTCCATCCTGACAGCGCTCGCCATGCCCTTCGCCGACGTGATGCCGAAGGAGACGCCGGCGGTGGACCAGAGCGTCGAGCCGCCCGTCGCGACCGGCCCCTACCGGGTGACGAGCTACGACCCCAACCGCCAGATCGTGCTGGAGCGGAACACGGGCTTCCGCCAGTGGACCCCGGACCGGCCCGACGGCGTTGCGGACCGGATCGTCGTGCGCCTCGGGGTCACGGGCGCCGACGCGATCGCCGACATCCAATCCGGCCGCGCCGACCTGACCCAGTCGCCGCTGACGCCGGCCCAGCTGACCGCCGCCCAGCGGGCGGGGGTGCGGGTAGCGATCGGGCCGGCGGCCGCCACCGACGCGATCGCGGTCACGGCCGTCGGCGCGCCGCTGACGGATCCGCGCGTGCGCACGGCGATCGCCCGGGCCGTGGACCGCCGGCGCCTGATCGGCGCGGCGGCCGACCGCGCCTGGGCCACCGTGCACCTGCTGCCCGGCGCCGCCACCGGCCAGGCGTCCCCGCCCCCGCGCGTGGCCTCGGCCCGGGCGCTCGTCTCGGCCGCCGGGGCGACGGGCGCGGCCGTCGACGTCATCGCGCGATCCGGCCGGCGCGAGCAGCGTCTCACGGCCGAGCTCGCCGCCGAGCTTCGGCGGATCGGCCTGGTCCCGAACCTGCGCCTGCTGTCCGGCCCGGAGTACGCCCGCGCGGCTGCCACGGGCGCCGTCGGCCTGCGCTACGTGCGGCTCGCCCCGACCCTGCCCGACCCGGCCGGCTACGTGTCCGTGGGCCGGCCCGCGACCGCCGACCTGTCGCGCCTCGCGGCGCGCGCGGCGGCCACATACGACCCGGCGGCGCGCTGGGCCGCCTGGCGGCGTGTGGACGCCGCGCTCTACCGGGCGAAGGACAACGGCCGAAACCAGGTGCTCCTGGCCGACCAGCCCGAGGAGGAGGCGCCGGACCTCGAGCCGCGGCGCACGCGCGCGGCCGAGAGCCCGGCCACGCTCACCTGACGCGCCCG
>DATFWK010000239.1:0-3730 GCA_035259345.1 Miltoncostaeaceae bacterium
GCTGGCGGAGCGCGCCCTCAGGCTGGAGGACGCGGCGGCGGTGCGCCGGCTGGTCCGCGAGCAGCGCGGCCCCGCCGGCCCCTGAGCTCGATCCGCGCCTCCCGGCCCTGGACGAGGCGCACCATGTTCCCGCGGTGGCGGTAGAGCACCAGTGCCGACATCGCCCCGGCCAGCACGATGTACTGCCAGTCCATCCCGAACGCCCACGCGAGCGGGGTGAAGGCCACGGCGCACGCGATGCTCGCGAGCGACGTGTACCGGGTGGTCAGCACGATCACGAACCACAGCGGCACCAGCGCGAGGCTGACGAGCGGCATCAGCCCCAGGATCACCCCGGCGCCGACCGCCACGCCCTTGCCGCCGCGGAAGCGCAGCCACACCGGGAAGATCGCCCCGACGACGGCAGCGCCGCCGGCCAGGATCGGCCAGGGCTGGTCCGTGAGCGCCGTCGCGATGAGGGCAGCGGCGGCCCCCTTGGCGATGTCGAGGACCGCGACCGCGATCCCCCAGCCGCGGCCGAGGTTGCGGAAGACGTTCGCCGCCCCGACGTTGCCGCTGCCCACCGTGCGCAGGTCCACGCCGTTCATGCGCCCGGCGAGGTAGCCGAACGGGATCGAGCCCAGCAGGTACCCGATCACGATCGCGAGCGTCTGCGTCAAAGGCGTCCGACGGTGCGCCGGTCGGGCGGCTTGCCGGCGAACAGGCGCCGCCGGGCCATGAGGAAGTAGTAAGCGCCGGAGATGACGGTCATGAACAGGGCGAGCGCGAGGAGGCCGTCCTGGAGCCACGACGGCGTGTCGGGGGCGATGATGGCCGCGATCGCGGCGCTCTGGCTCACCATCTTCCATTTGCCCAGGTTGCTCGCCGGGATGATGAGGTCCTCGCCGGCCGCCACCAGCCGCAGGCCCGTCACCGCGAACTCACGGGCAATGATGATGATCGCCACCCACGCGGAGATCTCGCCGGTCTGGATGAGCGCGACGAGCGCCGCCGAGACCAGGAGCTTGTCGGCCAGCGAGTCGAGGAACGTGCCGAGGACCGTGACGTTCCCGTGCGAGCGGGCCATGCGCCCGTCGAGCCAGTCCGTCGCGACCGCCGCGATCCAGACGCCGAAGGCCCACCACCGCCCGCCCGGCAGGTCGTCCGGGTCCACCAGCAGGAGGGCCATGAGCACCGGGATGGCCGCGACGCGGCTCCACGTCAGCGCAAGCGGGCCGTTCATGCCGCGTGACACGCCGCCATGATACGCGCCACCGTGCCACGGCCCGGCTCAGGCAGCCACCAGGCGCAGCCGCCGGGAGAACCCACGCTCGAAGGACACGGCCTCCTGCTCGGCCGACCAGATCGCCACGCCTGGGTCCCCGTTCGCCGCCACGCGCAGCGTCACGGTCGCCCCGCGCCCCTGCACCTCGACCCCGCGCACGGAGCCGGTGCGGCCGCGGTCGAGCTGCTCGCCGAGGCGCAGGCACGCCGCCAGGCGCGCGAGCCGCTCGTCGTCCCCGGGGGCGAGCACGGGCCGCAGCCAGTCGTAGCTCGGGGGCGCCTTCCGGTGGGAGCGGACCAGCAGGGCGATCATCGCGAGCTCGCGGTGGTCGAAGCCCGGGAGCCCCGCGTTCAGCACGAGGTAGAACCCGTGCTTGTGGTGGTCGTGGTAGTCGACGACGACCCCGATGTCGTGGAGCATCGCGGCCGCCCAGAGCCACTCGCGCTCCAGCGGCGAGCCGAGGTGCAGGCCGGCCCGGGCGGTGCCGTCGAACACCTCGATCGCCAGCCGGGCGACGTGCTCGGCGTGCGGGTGGTCGAAGTCGTAGTTCTCAGCGACGTTCAGCACGCTCGCCCGGCGCACGTCCGGGAAGAGCGGCGGCTCGGCCGGGGCCAGGAAGCGCTCGTAGAAGATCCCCTCCCGCAGGCCCTGGGAGCAGGTCTCGATCTCCTCGACCCCGACGCGGTCCATCACCGCGTCGATGGCGACGGCACCGGCGAGGATGATGTCGGCGCGGTCGGACTTCAGGCCTGGAAGCGTCCGGCGCTTGGCCACCGGCAGCGCGATGAGCTCGTCGATCGTCTCGGCGAGCATCTCGCGGGTGATGCCAAAGCCGTGGATCTCGGCCAGCGGGTAGGCGATCCGCCGCTGGATCATCGCCGCGAGCGTGCGGACGGTGCCGCCGGTGCCGACCAGCCGGCCGCCGACGCCGGCCATCCAGGAGTCGCTCACGAGCTCGTCCGCGAGGTGGCGCCGCAGCGCCTTGAGCTGGCGCCTGGTCGTCTTGACGCCCTGGAGGAACGCCTCGGTCATGCGGACCGCCCCGATCGGCCGGCTGGTCGAGCGCTCCAGGGTCCGGCGCGTGATGCGCCCCACCTGCACGCTGCCGCCGCCGATGTCGAGGAAGAGGCCGTCCTCGACCGTCGTGCTGTTCACCACGCCGAGGTAGCCGTAGCGGGCCTCCTCGGCGGCCGAGAGCACCCGCGCGTCGAGCCCGGTGCCGCCGGCCCGGATCGCCGCGAGCACCTCGGCCTGGTTCGCGGCGTCCCGGATCGCGCTCGTGGCCACCGGTATCACCTCCTCGACCCCGGTCGTGCGGCAGAACGTCCCGTAGAGCTTGGCGGCCGCCGCGGCCCGGGAGATGGCGTCCGTCTGCAGGACGCCGCCCTCGGCGCCGGCGGAGAGGCGCACCGACTCGCGGATCTCGTCCGTCAGCGCGAAGCTGCGGCCGGGCCGGCTGCGGAAGACGACGAGCCGGAAGCTGTTCGAGCCGAGGTCCACGACGGCGATCCGCCGCTCGGCCGTGACGGCGCGAAGGGGCGATACGCTAGTCGCCATGCCGCCCTCGCCGCTTCGGCCGCCCTCCATCGAGGAGAGCGGAGAGGCGCTGGCGCCCATCGCGCCGCAGCCGCTCGCATGGCCGACGGTCTTCGACACGCCGGCCGAGGTCGAGCGCGCATGGTCCGACTTCGTCGGCAACCACCCGGACGAGGAGCAGGCGCTCTTCCGCCGCGCGCTCGAGTTCGCCCGCGCGAAGCACGGGGCGCAGCGCCGGCGCGGCTCGGACACCCCCTACTGGATCCATCCGGTCCGCGTCGCGATGGAGCTCGCCCGCTGGGGCGAGGACACGCCGGCGCTCGTCCAGGCGGCCCTGCTCCACGACGTCTTGGAGGACACCGCGACGACCCCGTCCGAGCTGGCCGAGGCGTTCGGCCCCGAAGTCGCCGGGATGGTCTCCTGGCTCACGGCCCCCGAGGGCGGGCGGACCGACGACGTGCGGGCCTACTACCAGCACCTCGCCCGCACCGCTCCGGCGGCCGTGCGGCTGCTCAAGATCGCCGACCGCGCCGACAACCTCCGCAGCATCCAGGCCCTCGTGATGCGCACCGGCGCCCGTCATCGCCGCTGGGCCGGCTCCTACCTGGACAGCACGCGCTGGCAGGTGCTGCCGCTGGCGGCCGAGGCGCCGTCGGTGGCGCGGGTCGCACTGGTGACCGCGATGGCCGACCTGGCGCCGCTCGTCGGCGGTGACGACGGCCTCGCGCCGGAGGCGGACGACGCGCTGAACCGACCCGATGAAATTACCGATGCGTAACGTTTGCTGAACCCGGGAGACATGAACCGGCGAGAGGATGCCACCGCATTCACCGCCCCCTCCCGAAGGACGGCACACGATGACCCCGCAGCAGATCCCTTCCCTCGATGCCATCGCCAGGCTTCTCGACCGGCTCGACGCACGCGTCGGCG
>DATFWK010000240.1:0-7138 GCA_035259345.1 Miltoncostaeaceae bacterium
GAGGACGGGCGCGAGGTCATCCTCTACTCGGTCCTCTCGGAGCCCGGGCCGGACGGCGACGAGACGCTCGTCCAGGACTTCCGCCAGCTCTCCGAGCGCGGGGTGGACGGGACGCTCGCCGAGCGCGTGGCCGTTCCCGCGCGGAACCTCGTGCCGAAGCCGCCGTCGCTCTCGTTCGCCGAGGCCGCCTGCCTGCCGGTCGCGTACCTCACGGCCTACCGGATGCTGTTCATGCGCGGGGGGCTCCGCCCGGGCGACAGCGTGCTGGTGCAGGGCGCCGGCGGCGGCGTCGCCACTGCGGCGATCGTCCTCGCACACGCCGCAGGCATCCGCGTCTACGCGACCAGCCGCGACGAGCGCAAGCGCGAGCGCGCGGTCGAGATCGGCGCCGAGGCGGCGGTGCCGCCCGGCGGCAGGCTGCCCGAGCGCGTGGACGCGGTGATCGAGACCGTCGGCCGGGCGACGTGGGACCACTCCCTGAAGTCACTTCGCCCGGGCGGTCGCGTCGTGGTCTCGGGCGCCACCAGCGGCGGCGACCCGCCGGCCGACCTCCAGCGGGTCTTCTGGCGCCAGCTCACGGTCGTCGGCTCGTCGATGGGCACCCTCGACGAGCTGCGCCGGCTCGCCACGCTGGTCGAGACGACCGGGCTGCGGCCCGTGATCGACTCTGAGCACCCCCTCGCCGAGGCCAGGGGCGCCTTCGAGCGCCTCGCCTCGGGCGAGAGCTTCGGGAAGATCGTCGTCACCCCGTAGGCCCGCGCCCGGCGCGGACCGCCCGGTACGGCTCAGGCCGCGGCCGCGACCGCCCGCATGATCTCCGCCGCGGCGGTGCGCGCGGCGGAGGTGCCGTCGACCTCCGGGTTGAACGCCGACACGGAGGCGGCTCCCACGGGCAGCCGCGCGGCGACCGCGCCGATGGCGTCGACGAGCGCCTCGAGCGTCAGCCCGCCCGGGGCCGCGTACTGGTTCATCGCGGCGACGGAGGGGTCGAGCACGTCAACGTCCACGTGCAGGTAGACGACCTCGCACCGGCCTGCGAGCGCGTCGAGCGCCGGCTCCAGGGCCGCGCCCGGCGGCACCACGGTGATCGCCGAGGCGTCCAGGCGCTCCTGCTCCAGCGGGTCGGTGTCGCGCACGCCGGCCAGCACGACCGAGGCCTCGGGCACGGGCGCGAACCCCGGGACCGAGCTGGCCATCGCACGCCAGCAGCCGCCGGTCACGGTCGCGAGCGCGGTGCCGTCGAAGAACCCTGACGTGCTCGTGTCCGGCGTGTTGAAGTCGCCGTGGGCGTCGAACCAGACGATGCCGACGTCCGCGGGCCGCATGCCGGCCGTGACGCCGAGCGCTGCGTTGCAGTTCCCCGTGACCACGAGCGGGAAGCGGCCCGTCGTGACGGCCTGGGAGACGAGCCCCGCCAGGGCGCTCGTGATCGAGAAGATGCGGGCCGCCTCGTGCTCGACCTCGCGCGGGTCCTCCACCCATGCCGCGCGGGCGCCCACCTCGCCGATGATCGCCTCCGGTCCCTGCGCGAGCCCGCCGGCGCGCCGGCCGGCGTGGAAGGGAACGCCGATGACCGCCAGCTCGCGAGGCACGCCGGGAGCATGCCACGGCCGCGGCCCGTGCCTTGCCGTCGCCCGCGCGGCGGTGGGAAGGTGCCGCCATGCGAACCCGGGGCCTCATGCTCGCCGGACTTGCGCTCGTCGCCCTCGCGCTCCCGGCCTCGGCGTCCGCGAGGCGGCCGGCGTCGGCGAGCGAGCGCCAGGCGATCATCGCCGCCGTGCGGGACGCCAACTCGGCCGTCGGGGCCGGGGCCGCCCGCTGTGACCGGGCGAGCGTCGTCCTCGTCTCGACCGTCGATGGCCGCTTCGCGCGCTGGAGCCAGAACGCGCGCCTCGCGACCAGCCTGCGCTGCCCGGTCGGCGACGGCTACATCGTGCTCCAGCGACGCGCGCCCGGGCGGTGGGAGGAGCGCTCGGAGCAGCCCTTCGACAGCGCGCCGTGCAGCATCGTCGGCGCACGGGCCGCCCGGGACCTCGTTCCGGGCCTGCCCTGCGACGAGGACCCGTCCGCGGGCCCGCTGCGCGCCTTCGTGCTGCCCTCCGGGAACATCGGCTGCATCGGCGACCGCGCGACGATCCGCTGCGACATCCTCCATCACGCCTACCGGGCCCCGCGGCGACCGCGGAACTGCGACCTCGACTACGGCGACTCGGTGAGCATGGGCGCCCGCGACAGGCCGAGCCTCAACTGCCACGGCGACACGGCGGTCGACCCGCGCGGCCGGCACCTGGCCTACGGGGCCACGTTCCGGAACGGGCCGTTCACCTGCCGGGCCTCGCTCGCCGGCCTGCGCTGCACGAACGCGGCCGGCCACGGCTGGTTCCTCAGCCGCTCGCGCCTCACGCTGAGCTAGGGAGGATCCGGGTCACCTCGCCGGCCGAGAGCGCGCGCTCGCCGCTCGCCGTCCGCAGGCGCAGCCGCCCCATCTCGTCCAGCCCGGCGGCCTCCCCCACGATGGTCTCGTTCTCGAGCGCCACCTCGACCCGGTTGCCGGCGAGGGCGTCGCGCTCGGCGAACGCGGCGAGGATCGAGCCACGATCGCCGCCGATCCACGCCGAGTAGCGCTCCGAGAGCTTCTGGAGCAGCACGAGAAGGACGATCCACCGCACCATCGGGCCGTGATCGGCCATGGAGCCGGCCGGCCAGCGGGGGTCGTCGAGCTCCGGCGCGCCCCAGACGTTGATCCCGATGCCCGCGACGGCCCAGTGGACGCGCTCCTGGTCGGCCGAGAGCTCGCAGAGGATGCCGGCGAGCTTCGCGCCGTCGACCAGGATGTCGTTCGGCCAGACGATGCCCGGGTCGAGGTCCGAAAGGGTCTCGGCGACGGCCACCGCGACCACGATGGGCAGGAGACCGGCCTCGGCGGGCGCGACCGGCGGGCGCAGCAGCACCGAGACGAGCAGCGCCTCGTTGGGCGCCGCGACCCACTCGCGCCCGCGCCGCCCGCGCCCCGCGCGCTGGAAGTCCGCGCCGATCACGAGCCCCTCCTCCGCGCCCTTGCGGGCCTCCCGCGCCACGTCGTCGTTGGTCGAGTTGGTCGCTCTCCGCCAGACGACCGGGCCCTTGATCGGAGCGACCAGCTGCGGCTCGATCGCCCTGGGCAGGACGAGGTCCGGTGGCCTGATGAGCCGGTAGCCGGTCGCGGTGCCCTCGATGATCCCCCCGGACCGGCGGAGCGCCTCCACGTGGCGGTGCACCGCGGCCCGTGAGCAGTTGAGCTCCTCGGCGATCTTCGTCCCGGAGACGCCCTCCTCGCCGGCCGCGCCGATCGCGGCGAGGACGGCGAACCGGCGGAACTCGTAGAAGTCGGCCCGCGTCCACATGGCTACGCCCCCCGCGTCGCCTCGTGCTCGCGGAGGCGCTCGGCCTCCATGCGCTCGGCCGCCCACTCGCGCGCCCGCTCCTCGCGCGCCGCGGTGTCCGCCTCCGCCCGGCGCACGACGTCGCCGTACTCCCCCTCCGCCCACTCGTCGAGCAGCTTGCGGACGTAGCGGGCGTGGTGCGACTCGTCGGCGATGATCTCGCCGATCCGCTCGGCGACGCCCGGGTCGATCGCCTCGAGGCTGCGCCGGTGCGCCTCGAACGAGACGAGCGCGCGCTGCTCGACGGCCTGGAACAGCACGAGCACGGGGATGATGCGGTCGAGGCCGGCCGGCTCGCCTGGGCGGGGGAGGATCTCCTCGATGTCGTTCAGCGTGTCGACGATGAGCTTGCCGCCGATCGTGATGTGGTCCGGCTCGGCGGAGGGCTCGAACGGCTCGGCGCCAAGCGCCAGCATGATCTCGCCGAAGTAGCGCCCGTGCTTCTCCTCGTCGGCGGCGTGGCGCTCGAACTTGGCGCGCAGGCCGTCGTCCGTGGTGACCGAGGCGAGCACCCTGAGCTCCGCCGCCCCCTGCAGCTCGGCGCAGCGGAAGGCGTTCAGCATCTCGATGCGCTTCTCCCACGGCAGGTCGGACAGGAACTCGGCGTACTCCTCGGGGGTCGTCAGGACGTGGGCGGCGTCGGTGGGGTCCATGCGGCTCCTTGGTCAGTGGACGGCGGCGAGGCGTCGTTCGATGTCGCGCCGGAAGCGCTCGCGCGAGAACGTCCCGCCGAGCAGGGGGTCGAGGCCGGCCGGCCCGATCCGGGCCAGGTCGCCGGGGTTGCCCGCCTCCGTGTCGATGGCAGGGTCGTACGGGATCACGCCGAGCAGCGGCACCGGCGTGAGGCGGGCGAGCGCCGCCGGGTTGGTCAGGACGTCGATGCCCGGGTCGTCCGGGAACCCGGAGAGCACCACGCCGAGCACCGTCAGGCCGCGCCGGTGCGCCGCCTCGAGCGTCAGCAGGATGTGGTTGAGCGTGCCGAGACCCGGGCGGGCGACCACGATGAGCGGGAGGCCGAGCATGGCCGCGAGCCCCGCCATGTCCACGCCGTCGGCGAAGGGCACGAGCAGGCCTCCGGCCCCCTCGACGATCACGAGGTCGTAGCGCGTGCGCAGCGCGGCGTGGCGCTCGCGTACCAGGTCGGGGTCGACGCGGGCGGCCTCCAGCCGGGCTGCGACGGCCGGGGCGAGGGGCGCCCGCAGCCGGATCGGCGAGATCGCGTCGAGCGGCTCGTCCGTCCCGAGCACCATCTGGCAGAACTCGGCGTCGCCGGTGATCGTGCCGTCGTCGCCGGTCTGGCCGGGCTTCAGGACGACCGCCGTGCGCCCGGACGCCTGGGCAGCGAGGCCGAGCGCGGCTGACACGACGGTCTTGCCGATGCCGGTGTCGGTGCCGGTCACGAACACGCCGTCCCGCAGGATCACGCCGCCACCGCCTCGCGGGCCGCGGCCAGCGCGGCGAGCGCCCACTCCAGGTGGCGGTCCGTGTGCGTGGCCATCGCCGTGAGGCGCAGGCGCGCGGTGCCGGGGGCAACGGAGGGCGGGCGGATCGCCGGGGCCCACACCCGCTCCCGCCGCAGCGCCGCGGCCGCCTCGAGCGCGGGGCGGCTCTCGCCGATCACGACACCCACGACGGCTGAGGCGGTCGGGAGGACCGTGTAGCCGAGGGCCTCCGCCCCGGCCGCCAGGCGCGCCACCAGCGCGTGCAGGCGCTCCCGCCGCTCCGGCTCGTCCCTCACGACGTCGAGGGCGGCCAGCGCCGCGCCGGTCGCCGCGGGGCTCAGCGCCGTCGTGAAGACGAACCCGCGCGCCCGCGTCCGCAGCAGGTCGCAGAGGTCGCTGCTCGCTGCCACATAGCCCCCCTGGGCGCCGAGCGCCTTCGAGAGCGTCCCCATCACCACCGGCACGCGGCCCCCGAGGCCGAGGTGCTCGATCGCGCCCGCGCCGCTCGGCCCGAGCACCCCGGTCGCGTGGGCCTCGTCCACCATCAGCATGCAGCCGAAGCGCTCCGCCAGGTCCGTGATCTCGCGCAGCGGCGCGAGGTCGCCGTCCATGCTGAAGACCGTGTCTGTGACGATCAGCCGGCGCCGTTGGCCAATTGGCCGCGGCTGCCGTGGCCAATTGGCCGCCTCGTCGCGGAGCGCCGCCTCCAGGGCGCCGGCGTCGGCGTGCGCGTAGCGGACGACCTCGGCCCGCGAGAGGCGGATCGCGTCGATGATGCTCGCGTGGTTCAGCTCGTCGGAGAAGACGACGTCGCCGGGGCCGACGAGGACGGGGATGGTGCCGACGTTGGCCTGGTAGCCGGTCGGGAACACCATCGCGTCCTCGGTGCCCTTGAGCGCGGCGATGCGCTCCTCGAGCCGGCGGTGGAGGTCGAGGCTGCCCGTGACCAGGCGCGACGCGCCTGCGCCGGCGCCGTAGCGCTCGAGCGCCTCGCGGGCGCCGGCGATCACGCGCGGGTCGGCGGCCAGGCCGAGGTAGTTGTTCGAGGCCAGCAGGAGATGGGGCCGCCCGTCGATCTCGACCTCGGGCCCCGGGGCGGACGCGCAGTAGGTGAGCACCCGCAGGAGGTCCCGCTCCCGCAGGTCGTCGAGCGCACCGGGAAGCCAGCCGAAGGCGCCGGTCACGTCACCTCCGCGATGCACCCGGCCGTGACGGCGACGAGCCGCTCGAGCTGCGCCTCGGAGATCGCCAGCGGCGGCATGAGCACGACCACGTCGCCGAGGGGTCGCATGATCACGCCGTGGCCGAGCGCCAGCTCGCAGACGAGGTCGCCGGTCCGCCGCTCGGGGGGCAGCGGCGCGGCCGTGGCTTGGTCGGCGACCAGCTCGATCCCGACCATGAGCCCGCACTGGCGCACGTCGCCGACGGCCGCGAGCGGTGCGACGCGCTCGGCCAGGAGCCGCTCGAGCAGCGCGATCTTCGGGCCCAGGGCCGCGATCGTGCCCTCCTCCTCGAAGACCTCGAGGCTCGCCAGGGCCACGGCGGCGGCCAGCGGGTTGCCGGTGAACGTGTGCCCGTGGAAGAACGTCGTGCCGAGGAAGGCCTCGAACACATCATCGCTCGTGAGCACGGCGGAGAGCGGCAGGTAGCCGCCGGTCAGCCCCTTCCCGACCGTCATGAGGTCCGGCTGCACGCCCTCCGCCTCGCAGGCGAACATCCGCCCGGTGCGCCCGAAGCCGGTCGCCACCTCGTCGACGATGAGCAGCACCCCGTGGCGGTCGCAGGCCTCGCGGACGCGGCGGAGGTAGCCGTCCGGCGCGGTGAGCATGCCGGCGGCGGCCTGGACCAGCGGCTCGACGATGACCGCGGCGAGCTCCCCCGCGTGCGCGGCGACGAGGCGCTCCATCTCGGCGGTGCGCTCCTCCTCGGCCTCGGCGCGGGTGCGCCCGGGCGGGCGGCGGTAGGCGTTCGGCGACGGCGCCAGCACGGTCGCGAACGTGAGCGGCCCGAATATGCGGTGGAAGACCTCGATGCCGCCGACGCTGACCGCCCCGACCGTGTCGCCGTGGTAGGCCTCGCCGAGGCGCAGGAACCGCGTCCGGCCCTCCACCCCGCGGAGCGCCCAGTACTGGAAGGCCATCTTGAGCGCGATCTCGACCAGGCGCCGCGCCAGGCGGGTCGCCGGCACGTTCGCCAGGCCGAGCATCGTCGCGTGCGCGAGCCGCCCGGCCTGCTCGGCCAGCGCGGCGTCGAGGCGGGGGTGGCGATGGCCGT
>DATFWK010000241.1:0-4913 GCA_035259345.1 Miltoncostaeaceae bacterium
CCCTTGCCGTGCGGCCGGCCGTCCGCCTCCTGGGTCAGGTTGGCCTCGCGGCGGGGGTTCTTGACCGGCGGCGGGCCCGCTGTCGGCCGGCGGCGGCGCTTCTTGGCGATCTCAGCCCCCGGCCGGCGGGCGCTTGCGGAGGGCCGGGAGCTGGGCCTCGAGCACCTGGCCCGGGCGGAACCCGCGCAGGCGCATCGACCCGGGGCTCGGCCCGGCGAGCGCCGCGCGCGGGATGAGGCCCACCAGCTCGCTGTCGCCGGCCTCCACGCCGAGGCGCTCGGCCTCGCGCCGAACGAGGTCCGTCGCGAGCCACGGCGGCGTCCGGCGGTCCTCGAGGTTCATGGAGACCTGGGCGGAGCCGGCCTCGGGCAGCCACAGGCCGAGAGCCCGCAGGCCCGGGGGCCCGCCACCCGACTCGCGCACCCGTGCGGCGATCGCGCGGGCCTCCTCGAGCGTCCCGTCCGGCAGCCAGACGTTCCAGGCGATGAGCGGGTCGCGCGCGCCGACCATCACCGCGCCGGCGGTGGGGTGAAGGCGCGGCGGCCCGGCGTCCGGCACCAGCCGCCCCGCGTCGAGGTCGGCGCCGAGCGCCTCGAGGCCGCCGCTTCGGAAGTCGTGCGGGCGGGTGCGGGCGGGGTCGCTCGCCACCGCCCCGTAGAGGAACACCGGGAGGTGAAGCTCGGCGCCGATCCGCTCGGCGAGCCCCCGCGCCGTCTCCGACGCGAGCGGCAGGTCCTCGGGGGTGAGCGCCACGATCGGCACCAGGTCGAGCGCCCCGATGCGCGGGTGGGCGCCGCGGTGGCGGCGCAGGTCCACGAGGTCGACGGCGGCGGCGGCAAGCCCGAGCATCGCGTCCTGGAGCGCGATCGGGTCGCCGGCCACGGTGAGGACCATGCGGTTGTGGTCGGCGTCGGCGTGGGTGTCGAGCACCCGCACCCCGGGCACCCGCGCGGCGTCGGCGAGGAGTGCGATCGTGTCCGGGTCGCGGCCCTCGCTGACGTTCGGGACCGCGATGGCGATGGGGCGCGCGGGCGGGCTCGGCAGCGCCGGCTCGTCGAGCAGCGACCCCGCTTGAGCGCCCAATCTGCCTTCCCTATCGTTCACCGGTGAACCGCCGTGCGCATCCTCATCCGCCTACTCCAGTTCCTCCGACCATATCGCTGGCAGGTCCTGATTACCGCCCTCGCGGCGGCCGGGATCATGGTGTGCAGCGCGGGCATTCCGTACATCACCCGCCTCATCATCGACGAATCCCTGGACGCGCACGACCGCTCGCGGCTGGGGCCGCTCGTGCTCGCGATCGTCGGCCTCGGGATCGTCCGGCTCGGCTTCGCGATGGTGCGCCGGATCCTGGCCGGGAAGATCAGCCTCGGGGTCGAGTTCGACCTGCGCCAGGTCCTCTTCGGGCACCTGGAACGCCTGTCGTTCGGCTACTTCGACCGGATGCCGGTGGGCCAGCTGATGTCCCGGGCGACCAGCGACCTGCAGGTGGTGCGCTTCTTCCTCGGGTACGGCCTGGTGTTCCTGTTCATGAACGTCTTCGCGCTCGTGCTCTACGGCGGTCTGCTGTTCGTGATCGACGCGCAGCTGGCCGCGCTCGCGCTGCTCATGGGGCCTGGGCTGATCGTGGTGGCGTGGATCTCCAGCCGGCGGACGCAGCGGGTGCTGGTCGACGTGCAGCAGCGGGTCGCCGAGCTCACCCAGTCGGCCGAGGAGAGCATCGTCGGCACCCGCGTCATCAAGGCCTTCGGGCAGGAGGCCCGCCAGAGCGCCCGGTTCGCCGCCACCGCCCGACGCGCCTTCGACACCAGCATGGAGGCCAACCGCCTGCAGGCCTTCTACCAGTCGCTGATGGGCTTCCTGCCCACGCTCGGGCTCGCCGTCGTGATCATCCTCGGCGGCCTCCAGGCGATCGACGGCAGCCTCTCGCTGGGCGCCTTCGTCCAGTTCTACGCCTACCTGCTCGCCCTGGTCTTCCCGTTCCGCGTGTTCGGCATGCTGGTCGGCCAGGCGCAGCGGGCGACGGCCAGCGGGCGGCGCATCTTCGAGGTCCTCGACACGGAGCCCGAGATCGCCGAGGCGCCGGGCGCCCGGCCGCTCCCGGCCGCCGGCCGCGGGCGCGTGACGTTCGAGGACGTCCGCTTCGCCCACACGCCGGGCGGGCCGCCGGTGCTGGCCGGCGTCACGCTCGACGTCCCCGCCGGGCGCACGATCGGCCTCATCGGCCCGACCGGCTCGGGCAAGACCACCCTCACGCAGCTCATCCCGCGCTACTACGACGTGAGCGGCGGCCGCGTGCTGGTCGACGGCGAGGACGTGCGCGACCTCTGCCTCGACGATCTGCGGCGGGCGGTCGGGGTGGTCTCCCAGGAGCCCTTCCTCTTCTCGGCCACGGTGCGCGAGAACATCGCCTACGGCGTGCCGGAGGCCACCGAGGAGGAGGTCCTGCGGGCCGCGCGCATGGCGCAGGCGGACGCCTTCGTGCGCGAGCTCCCGGACGGCTACGAAACGGTGGTCGGCGAGCGCGGGTACACGCTCTCGGGAGGCCAGCGCCAGCGCATCGCGATCGCACGGGCGATCATCACGGACCCGCGGGTGCTGATCCTCGACGAGGCGACCGCCTCGGTGGACGCCACGACCGAGCGCGAGATCGGCGCCGCGCTGCGCGCGGCGATGGCCGGGCGGACGACCTTCATCATCGCCCACCGCCTCTCGACCATCGCGCTCGCGGACGAGCTCGTCGTGCTCGAGGACGGGCGCATCGCGGCGCAGGGAACCCACGAGGAGCTCTACGCGACCAGCGACCTCTACCGCGAGATCCGCGACAGCGGCCTCGCCCGGCCGGACCTGGTCGCGGAGGAGGCGGCATGAGCGTCTCCATGCGCCCGCCGGGCTCCGGCGCGGCCTCGTCGGTCCTCGGCGCCATGGTCGACCGCGACGCGCGCGGCGGCCGCGTGCCCACGAAGAAGCTCCGCAAGCTCCTGCCGTACTTCCGGCCGTACCTGCGCCGGAGCCTGATCACGATCCTGCTGATGGTGCTGGTCACCGGCGCGACGCTCGCGGCGCCGGCGCTCGCGCAGGTCGCGATCGACGACGGCATCGTGCCCGGCGACAAGGGCATGCTCGTGCTGGCCGTCTCGCTGCTCGTCGTGGCCGGCCTCGTCGGCTGGGTGGCCGGATATGGCCAGAGCTACCTGTCGAGCTGGGTCGGCGAGCGGGTGCTGCTCGACCTGCGCACCCGCACGTTCAGCCACATGATGGGGCTGTCCCTCGGGCACCACGAGACGATGCCCACGGGGGTCAGCGTCTCCCGGCTGACGAGCGACATCGAGGCGCTCGACCAGCTGGTCACGGAGGGCGTCACGACGCTGGTCGTGCAGGGCCTCACGTTTCTCGGCGTCATCGTGATCCTGTTCGTCTACGACTGGCAGCTCGCGCTCGTGGCCTTCGCGATCTTCCCCGTGCTGGCGATCGCGACGGCCGTCTTCCGCGTGACCTCCGCCCGGGCCTACCGGCGCACCCGCGAGCGCGTCGCGCTGGTCCTGGCCTCCCTCCAGGAGACGCTGTCCGGCATCCGTGTCGTGCAGGGCTTCGGGCGCCAGGAGCCGTCCCAGGCCGCCTTCCGGAAGGTCAACGAGGACTACCGCGAGGCCAACATGCGGACCGTCACGATCTCCGGGCGCTACTTCCCGTTCGTCGAGCTGCTGACGGCGATCGGCACCGCGATGGTCCTTTGGTTCGGGGGCCTGCGCGTGCTGGACGGCGACCTGGAGATCGGCGTCCTCGTGGCCTTCCTCGGCTACATGGTGATCTTCTTCGACCCGATCCAGCAGCTCTCGCAGCTCTACGGGACGTTCCAGTCGGCGATGGCCGCGCTCGAGAAGATCCTCGGGGTGCTCGAGACCGAGCCGGAGCTGGCCGACGCCCCGGACGCGCGCCCGCTGGCGCGTATCCACGGCGACGTCGAGCTCAGGCACGTCACGTTCGCCTACGGCGACGGCGACCCGGTCATCCACGACGTCGACCTGCGGATCCCGGCCGGCGAGACCGTCGCGCTCGTCGGGCCCACCGGGGCCGGCAAGTCCACGCTCGCCAAGCTCATGGTGCGCTTCTACGACCCCACCGAGGGCGCGGTGCTGGTGGACGGGCACGACCTGCGCACCGTCGTCCAGGCGTCGCTGCGGGCCCAGCTCGGGATCGTGCCGCAGGAGGGCTTCCTGTTCAGCGGGACGATCGCCGACAACCTGCGCTTCGCGCGGCCGGAGGCCACGGACGCCGAGCTGCGCGCGGCCTGCGAGGCCGTCGGGGCGATCGACTTCGTCCAGGCCCTGCCGGACGGCTTCGACACGGAGGTCGAGGAGCGCGGATCGCGCCTCTCGGCCGGCCAGCGCCAGCTGCTCTCCTTCGCCCGGGCGCTCGTCGCCGACCCGCGCCTGCTCATCCTCGACGAGGCGACCTCCTCGGTCGACCTGCGCACCGAGGCCCGCATCGAGGAGGCGCTCGCGACCCTCCTCGCCGGCCGCACGGCGATCGTGATCGCCCACCGCCTCTCGACGATCCGCAACGCCGACCGCATCGTCGTCGTCGAGCGAGGGCGCATCGTGGAGCAGGGCAGCCACGACGAGCTGCTCGCTCTCGGCGGGCGGTACGCGGCGCTCTACACGGACTGGGAGGCCGCGACCGAGGAGTAGCCGGTCGGGCCGTGGTACCCTCTCTCCTCCGCAGCCGCAGGGCATTGGGGGATCGTCTAGCGGTAGGACGCCGGGTTCTGGCCCCGGTAGCGGGGGTTCGAATCCTCCTCCCCCAGTCCCGACAAAGGGCTGCGGTACGATTGCCCGCGGCGCATTCGTCTAGGGGCCTAGGACGCCGCCCTCTCACGGCGGTAACACGGGTTCAAATCCCGTATGCGCTAC
>DATFWK010000242.1:0-15223 GCA_035259345.1 Miltoncostaeaceae bacterium
TGGGCGACGCCGCCCCACCATCTCCAGCAGCCGGCGGACACCGCCCGCTGGCAGCGCGGCATCCTGGAGGCGCTTGGCCAAGCCGCTTGAGGAGTACCGCCGGAAGCGGGACTTCGGCCGCACGCCGGAGCCGGCCCCCGAGGCGCCGCCCGCGCCCGACGCCGGGTCACGGTTCGTGATCCAGCGCCACGACGCCCGGGCGCTCCACTTCGACCTGCGCCTCGAGGTGGACGGGGTGCTCGCATCCTGGGCCGTCCCGAAGGGCCCGCCGCTGCACGAGGGGGTGAAGCGGCTGGCCGTGCGGACCGAGGACCACCCCCTCGAGTACCTGACATTCGCCGGGGAGATCCCGGCCGGCCAGTACGGCGCGGGGCGGATGTCCGTCTGGGACCACGGCCGCTACGAGCCGGAGCTGATCGCCGAGCGCGAGTGGAAGGTCGTCCTCCACGGCGGTCGGATCAGCGGCGAGTACCACCTGGTGCGGACCTCCGGGCGCGGCGGCAAGGACGAGTGGCTGATGTTCCGCTCCTCGAAGGGCGAGCCCGGGCCGGAGGACCCGGCGCCGCGGTTCCGCGAGCTCAGGCCGATGCTCGCGTCGCCGGAGGACAAGCCGTTCGACGACCCGGACTGGGACTTCGAGATCAAGTGGGACGGCTACCGGGCGCTCGCGCTGGTCACGCAGGACGGGACGGAGCTTCGCAGCCGCACGGGCCGCGACCTCACCGGGTCCTACCCCACGCTCGCGGACCTGCGCCGCGGCGTCTTCGCCCAGGAGGCCGTGCTCGACGGCGAGGTCGTGGTGCTCGACGACGAGGGCCGCCCCTCGTTCCAGGACCTCCAGGCCGGGCGCGGCGGGGTGACCTACGTCGCCTTCGACGTCCTCTATGCGGACGGCGTCTGGATGCTGGAGCGCCCGCTCGCGGAGCGGCGCGAGGTGCTCGGCACGCTGCTGACGCCCGAGGGCCGGCCGCGGCTGATCGTGTCGGAGGCCGTCACCGGCTCGGGCACGTCGCTCTTCCGCGCCGCCGCCGAGCGCGGCGTCGAGGGCATCGTTGCGAAACGGCGCTCGAGCGCCTACCAGCCGGGGCGGCGCGGCCCGGACTGGCGGAAGGTGAAAGCGCGCCAGGAGATCGAGGCGGTCATCGGCGGCTTCACCGAGGGCGAGCGCTCGCGCCGCGGCGCGATCGCGGCGCTCCTGGTCGGACGGCCGACCGACGAGGGCACCGTCTACTGCGGGCGGGTCGGCTCCGGGTTCACGGATGCCTCGGGCCGGGCGCTCAGGCGGCGGCTGGAGCGGATGGTCGCGGACCGGAGCCCCTTCACCGCCGTCCCGTCGGTCCGGGATGCCCGCTGGGTGCGCCCGGACCTCACGGCGCGCGTGGCGTTCACGGAATGGACGGACGACGGCATCATGAGGGCGCCGGTCTTCCTCGGCCTGGCGGAGGAGGAGCCACCGGAGCGCCCCCACCCGGTGCTCGACCTCTCGCGCAGCGAGATCAGGGTGCGCGACGGCGGCCGGGAGATCCGGCTCACCAACCTGGACAAGCCGTTCTGGAAGGCGGAGGGCATCACCAAGGGCGACCTCCTCGACCACTACGCGCGCATGGCGCCGGTGTTGGTCCCGCATCTGGCCGGCCGCCCGGAGGTGCTCAAGCGATACCCCAACGGCTGGGACGAGCCGTTCTTCTTCCAGCACCAGCTGCCCGAGACGGCGCCGCGCTGGCTGAGCCGCGTCGAGCTGCGGAAGGGCGACGAGGAGATCACCTACGCGGTCGTCAACGAGGCGCTCGAGCTCTTGTGGGTGGTGAACCTCGGCTGCATCGACCTGAACCCGTGGCACGCCACCGCGGAGCGGCCGGACCAGCCGGAGTACGTGCTGTTCGACCTCGACCCGCAGGAGGGCGTCGCCTACGCGTCGGTGGTCGAGGCGGCTCTACTCCTGCGCGAGGAGCTCGACGGGGTCGGGCTTCGCGGCTATCCCAAGACCTCCGGCTCGCGCGGCATGCACGTGCTCGTGCCGGTCGTCGCAGGCGTGACCCACGAGACCGTGCGGCTGTTCGCGCAGGTCGTCGGGGAGCGCATGCGCGCCCGGCGGCCGGACCTCATCACCGTGGAGGTCCAGATCGCCCGGCGCGGGCGCCGTGTCTATGTGGACGCGAACCAGAACGGCTACGGCAAGACGATCGCCGGCGTCTACTCCGTGCGCCCGGTCCCCGGCGCGAGCGTGTCGACGCCGCTGCGCTGGGAGGAGGTGGACGAGGGGCTCGACCCCTCCCGCTTCACGATCGCCGCCGTGGCCGCGCGCGTCGCCGACGAAGGCGACCTCTTCGCTCCGGTGCTGGAGGACCGGCAGGACCTCGCCGCCGCGATCGCCCGCCTCGGCGGAGCGGACGTCGCGTGAGGGCCGGCCCGTCGGCGGCGGCCCTGGCGACGCTCGCGGCCCTCGCGACGGCGGGCTGCGGCGGGTCGTCGCCCCCGGCGCCGCGGCCGGAGGCGCCCCCGCATTTCGTGGGCACGGCCCCCGGCGGCCTGGGCGCCTCGGTCGACTTCGCGGGCTTCGACACGGCGAGGGCGCCCATCGAGCGGGCGCTCGCCGGCACCCGCCCGCCGGCCACCCTCGCGCTCGTCGCCCTGGTCAACACCTCGAGCCGCCCGTGGCCGGTGCCGGTGTTCCTCGGCGAGCTGGCCGACGGGCGCGCCGTGGTGCTCGAGCCCGTGCGCCGCACGCTCGGCGACCGCCTGGACGCCGCCGCGCGGCGCGCCCGGTCGCTCCTTCCGGTCGCGACCGTGATCCCGCCGGACGGGAGCATGACGACCTACGTCGCGCTGCGCGGCCTTCGGCCCTCGGACCTCGTCGGCATCCGGATGCGCGTCGGCGACGCCAGCCCGTTCGAGCTCCGCTCGGAGGGCCCGTAGGGCAACGGAAGGGTCTTCGCCGTACGGTGTCGAACCTGTGAGCGCGATGCCCCCGGACGTGCACACGCTCGCGGACCGCCTTCGCCGCGACTACGAGGCCTTCAGCCCGGCCCAGCAGGCCCTTGCCCGCTATCTGGTCGACCACCTCGCCGAGCTTCCGCTGCTCTCGGCCCACGAGGTCGCCCACGCCGCCCACTGCAGCCCGGCGACCGTCGTGCGCTTCGCGCAGGCGCTCGGGTACACCGGCTACCCGGAGCTCCAGCGCACCGTCCGCGCCGCCCAGCGGCCGCAGCTGCCGCCGCGCCGGGCCGGCCAGCTCGGGCTGTTCACCGGCGGGGAGGACCTGGAGCAGCTCTTCGCCGCCGACCACCTCGCGCTCGACGACGCGCTCGCCCGGCTGGGTCGGGACGGCGTGGGGCCGGTCGCGGCTGTCCTCGCCGACCGCTCGCCGGTCGTGATCGCCGGCCAGGGCCACGCGCGGGCCGTGCTGGCGCTGGTCGAGGAGCGCCTCGAGCGGGCCGGCCGGCAGGTCGTGGTGGTCGAGACGCTGGAGGCGCGCCACCGCGCCCGGCTGGGATCGCTGGAGCGCAGCTCCGGCATCCTCGCCGTGGCGATCGGCCGGGAGACCCAGGTCGCCGAGGCGGCCCTCGCCGCGGCCCGCCACGCCGGCTGCCCGGCCGCTGCGCTGGTGGACTCGAGCCTCTCGCCGGTCGCCCGCGCCCCGCTCACCGTGGTCGTCCCGGCGGACGAGCGCGCCGGTGCGCCGGGCCTGGTCGCGATGATCGCGGTGGCCCAGGCGGTCGCCGACGCGCTGGTGCCGCAGATGCCGGCGCCGGCCCGGGCGCTCACGCCCGCCGCCTGACCGAGCCGGCCGGAAGGGCCTGCAACGGCGTTCGTTAGACTCCGCAGTCGGAGTCAGCGACGCGGGGAGGACGGTTGGCAGGCGAGGGCGCGCCCCAGGGGCGGATCGGGACGATGCGGGTCAAGGCCGGGCTCGCGCAGATGCTCAAGGGCGGCGTGATCATGGACGTGACCACGCCGGAGCAGGCGCGAATCGCCGAGGCGGCGGGCGCCTGCGCGGTCATGGCGCTCGAGCGGATCCCGGCCGACATCCGTGCCGCGGGCGGCGTGGCGCGCATGAGCGACCCGACCGTGATCCGCGCGATCCAGGACGCCGTGACGATCCCGGTGATGGCGAAGTGCCGGATCGGGCACTTCGTCGAGGCCCAGGTGCTGCAGGCGCTCGAGATCGACTACATCGACGAGAGCGAGGTGCTCACCCCGGCGGACGAGGCGCACCACATCGACAAGCACGCGTTCACGGTCCCCTTCGTGTGCGGCGCGACGGACCTGGGCGAGGCGCTGCGGCGCATCGCCGAGGGCGCCGCGATGATCCGCACCAAGGGCGAGGCCGGAACCGGCAACGTCGTCGAGGCCGTCCGGCACATGCGGGCGATCCGCGGCCAGATCGCGGCCCTCACGGCGACGGCGCCGGAGGAGCGCTTCTCGGCGGCCAAGGAGCTCAGGGCGCCGCTCGAGCTGGTCGAGGAGGTCGCCGGCACCGGCCGGCTCCCGGTCGTGAACTTCTCGGCGGGCGGCGTCGCGACCCCGGCCGACGCGGCGCTGATGATGCAGCTCGGCGCCGACGGGGTCTTCGTCGGCAGCGGCATCTACAAGAGCGAGAGCCCGCCGGCCCGCGCCCGCGCGATCGTCGAGGCCGTGACGCACTTCGCGGACCCGGACGTGATCGCACGCGTGTCCGAGGGCCTGGGCGACGCGATGCCCGGCATCGAGATCGGCGCGCTGGGGGAGGACGGCCTGCTCCAGACCCGCGGCTGGTGATCGGCCGTCCGCAGGTCGGCGTCCTCGCGGTCCAGGGCGCCGTCGCCGAGCACGAGGCGGCGCTCCGCGCCGTCGGGGCCGAGCCGCGCCAGGTGCGCACCGCCGAGGGCCTCGAGGGCCTGGACGGGCTGGTCGTCCCAGGCGGGGAGAGCACCACGTTCGGGCTCGTCGCCGAGCGCAGCGGCCTGCTCGAGGCGCTGCGGTCGGCCGTCCGCGAGCGCGCGCTCCCGACCTTCGGGACGTGCGCGGGGCTGATCATGCTGGCGGGCGGCACCACCGGGGGCGCGCAGCCGCTCGTCGGCGGCATGGACGTCGTCGTCCGCCGCAACGCGTTCGGGCGCCAGGTGGCCTCGTTCGAGACGGAGCTCGCGGTGCCGGCGATCGGCGACGATCCCCTCACGGCCGTGTTCATCCGCGCGCCGTGGATCGAGCGGGCCGGGCCCGGCGTCGAGATCCTCGCGAGCCACATGGGCCACCCGGTCGCCGCGCGCCAGGGCCACCTCCTGGCGACGGCGTTCCACCCGGAGCTCACGGACGACCGGCGGCTGCACGCGCTCTTCGTGGACATGGTCCGCGCCGCCGGGGCGCGGGAGGAAGGTGGGAACGACTCAAGGGACGAAGGAGTGGGACGTGTCAGGGCACAGTAAGTGGGCGACGATCAAGCGCAAGAAGGGCGCGGCCGACGCCAAGCGCGGCCAGCTCTTCTCGAAGCTCTCCCGCGCGATCATCATGGCCGCGCGCGAGGGCGGGGCCGACCCCGAGGCGAACCTGGCGCTCGCCAACGCGATCCAGAAGGCGCGCGACAACTCGATGCCGAAGGACAACATCGAGCGCGCGGTCCAGCGCGGGGCGGGAGCGGGCGAGGGCGACGCCTACGAGTCGATCCTCTACGAGGGCTACGGCCCGGGCGGCGTGGCGATCATCGCCAACATCCTCACGGACAACCGCAACCGCACCGCCAGCGACGTGCGCCACATCTTCACGAAGAACGGCGGCTCGCTCGGCACCCCGGGCAGCGTGGCCTGGCAGTTCGATCGCAAGGGCGTGATCGTGCTCGAGGGCGAGGTGGACGAGGACCGGCTCATGGAGGTCGCGCTCGACGCCGGAGCCGAGGACATCGCCGACGACGGCGGCCAGTGGCAGGTCACGACCGAGCCGGCCGAGCTCGCGGCGGTCCGCGTGGCGCTCGACGGCGCCGGGTTCGGCTACTCCTCGGCGGAGCTCGCCATGGTGCCCAAGTCGACGGTCAGCCTGGACGAGAAGGACGCCCGCCAGCTCCTGCGCCTGATCGACGCGCTCGAGGAGAACGACGACGTGCAGGACGTGGCGGCGAACTTCGACATCTCCGAAGAGGTGCTGGAGGCGGTTGCCGGCTGAGCTCGTCCTCGGCGTCGACCCGGGCCTCGCCGCGACCGGCTGGGCGCTGGTCGAGCGGCGCGGCTCGCGCCTCGTCGGCAGCGGGTCCGGGACGCTCAGGACGCTGCCGCGCACCCCGCACGCGGAGCGCCTCGCGGCGCTCAACCGAGGGATCGCCGAGATCCTCGCCGGCCGCGCGGTGGTGGGGGCGGCCGTCGAGTCGTGGTTCGTCCACCCGGTCTCGCGCGCGGCGATGGCGATGGCCGAGGCCCGGGGCGCGGTGCTGGTGGCGATCGCCCAGGCCGGCGTGGAGGTCGCGGAGTACCCCCCGACGGAGATCAAGAAGGCCGTGACCGGGAGCGGCGGCGCCGACAAGGCGCAGGTGCGGGTGATGGTGGCCGCGCTCTGCGGCGCGGAGCCGGAGGGCGACCACGCCGCCGACGCGATGGCCGCCGCGATCTGCCACCTGAGCCGCGCGCCGCTGCGGGCCGCCATCCGCAGGGCGCAGTAGTCTCGCCGCGGTGATCCGGTCGGTTCGGGGGCGCCTCGCGGCCGTCGAGGCCGACGGGGCCATCGTCGAGGTGGGCGGCGTCGGGCTCCTGGTCCGCGTCTCGGCCACCACCGCCCGGGCGCTGCCGTCGGCGGGCGAGGAGGTCGCCCTCCTGACCCAGCTGGTCGTGCGGGAGGACGCCCTCGACCTCTACGGCTTCTCGAGCCGCGCCGAGCGGGAGCTCTTCGAGGGGTTCGTCGGCGTGAGCGGCGTGGGGCCGCGCATGGCGCTCGCGATCTGCGGCGTGGACGCGCCCGAGGCGCTGCGCCTCGCGATCGCCCGCGGCGACGCGGTGAAGCTGCAGCTGGCGCCGGGGGTCGGGAAGCGCACGGCGGAGCGGGTGGTCCTGGAGTTGCGCGGGCGCGTCGGCGAGCTGGCCGGCGCCGTCGACGGCGCGGGGGCGCCGAGCGGCGCCGACGCCTTCGTCGCCGCGCGAGACGGTCTTGTCGGGCTCGGGTTCCGCGTCGAGGACGCCGAGGCGGCCCTCGCGGACGCGCCGCAGACGGCGGACCCGGAGGAGCTCCTGCGGCACGCGCTCGCGCGCCTCAGGCGCACGTGACCGACCCGCGCATCCAGAGCCCCGGGCCGGAGCCCGGCGAGGAGGACCTCGACCGCTCGCTCCGCCCGCGCACGCTTGCCGCCTTCGTGGGCCAGCCGGCCGTGAAGGAGAAGCTCGGGATCTTCCTGGAGGCGGCCCGCCGGCGCGGCGAGGCGCTCGACCACGTGCTCCTGGCCGGCCCGCCCGGCCTCGGAAAGACCTCGCTCGCCGCGATCCTCGCCGGGGAGCTCGGCGTGCAGTTCCACCAGACCAGCGGGCCCGTGCTCGAGCGCAAGGGCGACCTCGCGGCGGTGCTCACGGCCCTCGACGAGCGGGACATCCTGTTCATCGACGAGATCCACCGCCTGAACCGGGCGATCGAGGAGACGCTCTACCCGGCGATGGAGGACTTCCAGCTCGACGTGATGCTGGGCCAGGGCCCCTCGGCGCGGACGCTACGCCTCGACCTCCCGCGCTTCACGCTGGTCGGGGCGACCACCCGCACCGGCCTGCTCGCCGGGCCCCTGCGCGACCGCTTCGGCGTCGTCGAGCGGCTCGACTACTACCGGCCCGAGGAGCTCGCGGCGATCGTCGTGCGCTCGGCCGGGCTCCTCGACGTCGCGATCGACGCCGGCGGCGCGGCCGTGCTCGCCTCCCGGGCGCGGGGCACGCCGCGCATCGCCAACCGCCTGCTCCGCCGAGTCCGCGACGTGGTGGAGGTGCGCGGGCACGCCGGCATCGACGCGGCCGTGGCCGAGGAGGCGCTCGCCCTGCTCGAGGTGGACGGCCTCGGCCTGGACGACCTCGACCGGAAGATCCTGCGCCTCCTGTGCGACACGTTCGAGGGCCGCCCGGTCGGCCTCGGGACGATCGCCGACGCCGTGGGCGAGTCGGCGGACACGATCGAGGACGTCTACGAGCCGTTCCTCCTCCAGGAGGGGCTCATCTCGCGCACCCCGCGCGGGCGGGTGGCCACCGCCCGGGCGTTCCGCCACATGGGCATCGACGGCCCCCGCCGCGCCCAGCAGGGGCTCTTCTGAGGTCGCCCCCGGGCGCTACGGGAGCGCCCGGAACGCGCAGCCGGCGAGGTGGTCGTTGACCAGGCCGGCGCCCTGCATCAGCGAATAGGCGGTCGTCGGCCCGACGAAGCGGAAGCCGTGCCGCTTGAGCTCCTTTGCCATCGCGGCCGACTCCGGGGTCGTCGCGGCGATGTCCTCCCCGCTCGTGGGCGGGCTCGCCCCGCCGGGGTCGGGCGAGAACCTCCACAGGAGCGCGTCGAGGCTCTCCCCGCGCTCCTGGAGCGCGCGCGTGGCGACCGCGTTGGCGATCGCCGCCTCGATCTTGGCGCGGTTGCGGACGATGCCCGGATCGGCGAGCAGCCGGTCCACGTCCCGGTCGCCGTAGGCGGCCACGGTGGCGATGTCCCAGCCGTCGAACGCCCGGCGGAACCCGTCGCGCTTGCGCAGGATCGTGAGCCACGACAGGCCCGACTGGAACGACTCGAGCACGAGCAGCTCGAACAGCCCACGGTCGTCGTGCAGCGGCCGGCCCCATTCGCGGTCGTGGTAGTCGACGTACTCGGGCGAGCCGAGGGCCCACCAGCAGCGCTCGCGGCCGTCGGGCCCGGCCGCGACGCCCATCGCCGCCGCCATCAGGTGACGGCGACCTCCCGCGCCGCCGGGCGCGCCGGCGCGGGGCGCCGGGTCCACGGCCGCTCGAGGCGGGGGAAGACCAGCAGCGCGATCGCCAGGCCGATGCCGGCAGCGACAGCCCCGGCCAGCCCGTCGAGCCAGTAGTGGTTGGCGGTCGCCATCACCGTGAAGGTCATCATCGCGGGCCAGAGCCACACCAGGTAGCGGGCCGGCGAGCGCAGGATCGCGGTGATCGCCACGGCGTAGATGACGGTCTGGCCGACGTGCATCGAGGGCATGGCCGCGTACAGGTTGCGGAAGGGCTCGAACCACGAGAGGGAGCCGCCGAGCTTGAGCGCCTCCTTCGTGGGGTCCACCAGGCCGAGCGCGGGCACGAGCCGGGGCGGGGCGAGGGGGTAGAGCCAGTACCCGAGCAGCGCCAGCCCGTTGGTGATCCAGTACCAGCCGAACAGGAACGGCAGCTTCTCCCGGTGGCGCCACCAGATCCACGTGAAGAAGCAGATGAACCCGGCCGTGTAGCCCACCGTGTAGAACCAGGTCGTCGCGAAGTCGATGACGCCGACGCGCTGGGCCAAGCGCTGGAGGTCGTCCTCGACGAAGAGGCGCAGGTGCCGCTCGAGCGCGATGACGTCGGAGGCGTGGTCGAGCGGCGCGGCCGCCCCGACGGCCGGCCCGACGAGGTCGCGGATCGCCTCGTACAGGAACATGAGGGCCACGAACAGCGCCGTGACCGCCGCCAGGTCGAGACTGCGGGAGCGGGCGGCGAGCGCTGGGCGGGCGTCGGTCGTCACGCGAGGTGACGGTACCAGGCCCGGCAAGTGCCTCCCGAGGCGTCTGTTACCCTCTTCCCACCGCCCTCGGACACGGGCACCGTCGCCATGTCAGCTCTCCAGCCCCTCCTGCTCGTGATCGTCTTCGTGGCGATCTTCTACTTCCTTGCCGTGCGCCCGCAGCGGCGCCGGGCGCAGGAGGCGAAGGACCTTCAGACGAACTTGAAGCCCGGGGACGAGGTGGTGACCGTCGCGGGCATCTACGGCACGGTGACCGAGGTCGAGGAGGGGGGGACGATCTTGCTCGAAGTGTCCGAGAACACAGACATCCGCATCGCGAACAACGCGATCGCGCGCATCATCCCGTCGGGCGTGTCCGAGCCGGGAGCCCAGGGCACCACCGGCACGACGCCAGCCGCCGAGTAGCGCTCCCGGCGTGACCCTCAGGCGGCGCTCGCTCCTCTTCCTGCTGGTCGTCCTCGGCCTGGTGGGTGCGTCGATCGCGGTCATCGCGATCAAGCCGACCGTGCTCGGGCTCGACCTGCAGGGCGGGTCCCAGGTCATCCTCCAGGGCCGGCCGCTGGGCGAGGCCCAGGTCGACTCGGACTCGATCCGGCGCTCGGTCAACGTCATCAACAACCGGGTCAACAAGTTCGGCGTCTCCGAGCCCGAGATCCAGACGCAGGGCAAGGACCAGATCTCGGTGTCGCTGCCCGGCGTGACCGACCCGAACACGCTGCGGGACCTGATCAAGCCGACGCAGCTGTTCTTCTACAACTACTACGACAACCTCGTCGGCTACACGTCGTTCCAGGGCCAGCAGACGTTCCCGAACCCGACGACCGACCTGTTCTCGCTGGTCAAGCGCTCGCAGATCACGACGCCCAAGGACGGGTTCCAGAAGACCGGGCCCAAGGTCTACCTCTTCCGGACGGACGGCCACCAGTTCGTCACGGGCCCGGGCAGCACCCGCGCCGACGTCATCTCGACGCTCGCGAACTCGACCAAGGCGTCGGACCGGGCCATCGCGACCCTCTACCGCACGAACCGGTCGGCCTTCAACAGGCAGTACGACTTCCAGAAGGTGCCGGAGGGCTTCGTCATCGTCACGGACGGGACCGGCACCGATCGCGCGAACCCGCCGCTCTGCGGCCAGGGCGGCCCCTGCGTGCTGCTCTACGACCGCCCGGGCCTGATCGGCAGCGACATCAGCTCCGCCCGGCGGAACTTCGACAACCTGACGAACAAGCCGGTCGTCGAGCTCGACTTCAGCGGCGGCGGCGGGCGCAAGTTCGGCCAGATCACCCGCGACCTCGTGCGCGAGTCCCAGGCCGAGGGCCGGCCGGCAGACCAGTCGCGCTCGTTCGCGGTGGTGCTGGACGGCGTGATCATCACGAACCCGATCGTCAACTTCCAGGACAACCCGGGCGGCATCCAGGGCGGGCGGGCCCAGATCGAGGGCAACTTCACCGACAGCTCGGCCAGCACCCTGGCCGACCAGATCAGCTCGGGCGCCTTCCCGATCAAGCTCGAGGTCATCAGCCAGCAGACGGTCTCGGCGACGCTCGGCAAGCAGTCGCTGCGTCAGGGCCTCGTCGCGGGGCTGATCGGGCTCGGCCTCGTGATGATCTTCCTGATCGCCTACTACCGCTTCCTCGGCATGATCGCCGCACTGGCCCTGGTGACGTACGGGCTCCTCTTCTGGGCGGTCGCGAAGCTGATCCCGATCACGCTGACGCTGCCGGGCATCGCGGGGCTCATCCTGACCATCGGCGTCGCCGCCGATGCGAATGTGGTCATCTTCGAGCGCGTGCGGGAGGAGGCGCGCGCCGGGCGACCGGGGCGGGTGGCCGTCCTGAACGGCTACCGCCGCGGCATCACGGCGATCATCGACGCGAACGTCGTGACGCTGATCACCGCGGTCATCCTGTTCCTCTTCTCCACGGCCGGCCCGAAGGGCTTCGCCCTCACGCTGATCATCGGCGTGCTCTTGTCCCTCTTCACTGCCGTCCTGGCCACCCAGGCCGCGCTCGGGATCCTCGTGGACACGAAGATCTTCCAGAACGAGCGCGTCATGGGCCTCCACCAGCGCGAGATCCGGTGGAAGTTCGACTTCGTCGGCCGCTGGAAGCTGTGGCTTCTCATCTCGTTCGTCCCGATGATCGCGGGCGTCTTCGTCATCGGGATCGGCGGGCTGAAGCCCGGCCTGGACTTCAAGAGCGGCACCAAGATCACCGCGGTCTTCCAGCAGGCGCAGCCGAACGACGGCCAGGTCCGCAGCACGCTCGCGAGCGCCGGCTTCGGCGACGCCAAGGTCCAGACGTTCACGCGCACCCGCAACGGGCAGCCCGAGCGCGGCGTCGAGATCCAGACCGAGACGCTGAACCAGACCCAGCAGAACCGCCTGATCGGGTCGCTCCAGAGCCGCTTCAACCAGCCGGACCGCAGCTTCATCGAGCAGATCCAGAGCGTCGGGCCGACCTTCGGGCGGGAGATCGTCCGCCGGGCGATCTACGTGATCCTCTTCTCGTTCCTGGCGATCATCCTGTACCTGGCGATCCGGTTCGAGTACAAGCTCGCGCTGCCCGCGCTCCTGTCGGTGATCCACGACGTCTGGCTGGCGCTCACGATCTACGCCATCCTCGGCCTCGAGGTCACCAGCTCGACGGTCGCCGCGCTCCTCACGATCCTCGGCTACTCGCTCTACGACGTGGTGATCGTGTTCGACCGGATCCGGGAGAACCAGCGGCTGCTCCAGGGGCAGCCCTACCGCCAGATCGTGAACCGGTCCGTCCACGAGACCCTGACCCGGTCGATCATCACCTCGATCCTGACGCTGCTGCCGATCATCGTGCTCTTGATCTTCGGCGGCCCGACGCTTCGCGACTTCGCCTTCGCGCTGTTCATCGGGATCCTGTCGGGCGGCGTCTCGTCGATCTTCATCTCGGCTCCCCTGGCCGCCCTGTGGAAGGAGCGCGAGCCGCAGGAGCGCCGGCGCGAGGCGCGCCGCCAGAAGCGGGCGGCCGCGCCGGTCACCGACTCGGACATCGTGGACGTGGAGGCCCTGGCGCGGGCGGAGGCGCAGCTCGACGCCCAGATGGGCGGTGTGCGCGCCCTCGACGCGCCGCCCGACGAGGCCCCCGTGCCCGAGCGTGAGCCCGAGCCGGCGCCGAACGGCGCGCCGGTGGACCGCGGCCACGAGGAGCCGGAGGAGCCGCCCGCGGCGGACGAGCCGGTGCCGGTGCCGGACGCTCCGGAGGGCGTGGCCGAGGCCGGCGACGGCCAGGCGCCCGAAGCCGACGGCGGAACCGATGGCGGCCGCGAGCCGGACCAACAGCCGGAGCGCGTGCGCCGCCACCGCCAGGTCCAACGCAAGCGGAGGCCGCGATGAGAGCATCCCCGCGTGAGGCCGTCGAGCAGGCGATCCTCGTCTCGGTCGGCGCAGCCTCGCTCACCCGCGACCGCGCGGAGTCGATCGTGAACGAGCTGGTCGCCCGCGGGACCCTGGGGCGCGAGGAGGGCACGGCCATGCTCGGCCGGCTCATGGCGCGGGTGCGCGGCGAGGGGCCGCCGTCCCCGGTGGGGCTGCTCGGCAAGGTGGAGGGCGGCGCGCAGGCGGCCTTCCGCGAGCTCGGGCTCGCCACGCGGTCCGACCTGCTCGAGCTCAGGATCCGGCTGGCGGAGCTGGAGCGGCGGCTCGTCCTGCTCGAGGGCGGCCCTGCGCAGGGTTCCGAGGCGGCCGATGCGCCCCCGGAGACGGTTCCTCCCGAGTAGCGCAGGGCAGGGACCGCGCCGCCCCCGGCGAACAGGCGGGCGTGCACGGCAACGAGGGAAGGACCACCCGGTGCGCCTTCGGCTCCTGATCGCCGCGGCGATCGCCGCGGTCGTCACCTACATCGCGCTCGTCCGGGAGGAGGCGCCGGCTCCGCCACGGTGGCTCGAGCCCCCGCCGCCCCCGCCGCCACCGCCCGTGCGGGTGCCCGAGCCGCCGCGAGGGGCGCCCGCGCCGGACGCGCCCGCCCCGGTCCTGGCGGACCCGGCGCCCGAGCCGCTGGCCGACCTGGTCGAGCCCGAGCCGCTTCCGCCGGAGCCCACTCCTGAGCCGCCACCCCCGGCGGCCGCGCCCACGCCCCCGGACGCCGGCGCGCGGGTGCTGGAGGAGGGTCGCTTCTCGCTGGGCGGCTGGGCCGCCGCACCCGGGCACAGCGTGGTCGCCGGCGTCACGTTCCGCCGCAGGATCCCCTATCCAGTCGCGGCGGCCGCCGTCGAGCTGATGGTCGAGGCGGCGGACAACGTGGCCGCGCACGGGCTCGTCGTGCTCGCCGACCCGGGCTTCGCGCCGGACCAGGAGGGCTTCACGCTGCTGCTCGCGGCCGCCTCGGAGGGCCCGTTCTCCGCGGCAGGCACCTACCTCGTGCGCAGCGAGCCGCGGGCCTGAGCGGCTCGGCCCGCCCCGCACCGGGGCGAATTTCCGGCCACCCCTTCAGTTCGCGCCCCGCCCGGCCGATAGACGGGGCGAGTGCCGTCCGCACCTCCCAGGACGGCTGTCGAGGGGAGCGAGGAGAGACATGGACTTCCTGTCCAACCTGACCACCGTCCAGAAGGGCGGGCTTGCGGTGATCGTGATCCTTCTGATCGCGTTTCTCCTGTACAAGCAGCGCCAGGCCAAGGCCGGCTCCGAGAAGCCCGCCGCGAGCGGAAAGGCCGAGAAGGCCACGCGCGGCGGCCTGAGGACGGGCCGGGGGAAGCGCGCCGAAGCGGGCGTCGCCGAGCCGCGCGCGGCCGGCCGCATGGTGCCGCGGCTGCCCGCCACCGGGTTCGATGACGCCGAGCAGGCCGAGGCGTCGCAGCACCTCTCCGCTGCGGACGAGGTCCACGACGAGGAGCACGAGGGCGCTGTCGCCGAGCCGGTGGCGGCGGCCTCCTTCGCCCTCACCGACGACCCGGTGAGCGAGCCCGGCTGGCCCACGCCGGGCGAGGTGTGGTCGGCGCCGCTCGCCGCCGACGACCTCGCCTCCGAGCTCGCCACGAACGGCTCGTTCGACCACGACCCGGCCGTCGCCCTCCTCAGCGAGGGCGAGGGCAAGGACGAGGCCATGCCCTCGTGGGACACCGGCGAGGCGGAGGACTTCGACCCCGCGCTCGGCTGGACCGGCGGCGAGGACACCATGACGGTGGACATGCCCGCCGAGACGCCCTCCTGGGACACGGTCGAGGACTGGGGCGCCACCGCCGACGAGACGTGGCACGTCACCGAGCCGGCAGACGAGCAGGCCGAGCCCGCCCACGAGGCCGGCGAGGAGCCTGCCGAGCACGAGGCGCTCGTGGCAGAGCACGAGATGTTCGTGGCCCAGCCCGAGGAGTTCGCCTCCGAGCCCGAGGCGTTCGTGGCCGAGCCGGAGGCTCCCGCCGTCGAGGCCCATGAGGACGAGATCTTCGCTGCCGAGCCCGAGGCGTTCGAGCCCGTGGCCGTCCAGCCTGAGGCCTTCGAGCCGGAGGCCGCCCCGGCGGCCGAGGTCGTCGAGCCCGAGGCGGCCGCCGCGGACGCGCCCGTCGCCTGGGGGCCGCCGGACCTCAACGCCGCGACGTGGCACGAGCC
>DATFWK010000243.1:0-3156 GCA_035259345.1 Miltoncostaeaceae bacterium
GCCGGCGTAGTAGGTCTTGCCGTCGCCCGCCTTGTGGCTGGCTGCGACGGTGGCGCCCCACTCGCCGTACGGCCCCAGCATGGTGTGGTTGTGGTCGACGTACCAGAACTCGACGATGTCGTCCTCGAGGTCGAGGCAGTCCGGCAGGACCCGGCGGAGCTTCGCCTCGTCGGCCCGGTAGAAGAACGCCGACCAACGCGAGTTGGTGTAGGTCAGCGGGAGGGTGTCGATGTCCCAGAGCGGGTCGGCCAGCCCGCCGATGAACGCCGTCTTCTCGTCGCGGTGGACCGGGGGCTTCGGCACCTCGCCGGTCTCGGCGCCTGGGATCTGGGTGACCGCCATCTGTGACATGTCGGCTCCTGTGCGTGAAGGTGCGTCGCCATAGCCCGCACGGGTGTGCGGCCCGGCCACGCTAGGGGCGCCCGCGTTAATCGCCGGTCGGCGCCTCGCCGGGCCGAGGCTGCCGTCGTTAGCGCCGCGTCGGCGGCGGCCGCCTACCCGTGCAGGCGCTCGAGCAGGCTGCGGGTCTCGCGGGAGGGCTCGAGGCCGATGTCGCGGAGCGCCCGCTGGCAGTCGAGGAAGGCCGGCACGACGGCCGCCGCGCCGCCGAGCGCCGCCTGGATCCGCATGAGCTCCTGCCAGGCGTCCTCGCGGTACGGGTCGTCCTGCACGACGAGCTGGACGGTGGTGAGCGCCTCGGCGAGGCTGCCCGCGACGCGCAGCGCGCGGGCGTACTCCAGGCGGGCCTCGCGGGCGACCGCGGTCAGGTCCCTGCGCCGCGACGCGGCGCTCTCGTCGTCGAGGGTCTCGAGGTAGGGGCCGCCGGACGCGATCGAGACCGCTTCAGCGAGCGTGGCCAGCCGGCGGTCGCCCACCTCGAGGCGCGAGCGGGCGAGCAGGGACTCGAGCAGGGCGTCGTCCGCCACCACCGACTCCGCCGGGCGCCAGGCCAGGCGGCCGCCGCCCGAGAGCAGCGCGAGGTCGCCCGGCAGCACGCGCCGGATGCGGTAGACGATCTGCCGCAGGTAGTTCGCCCCGTCGCGGCTGCCGCCGAAGAGCTCCGCGACGAGCGCCGCGCGCGGGATGCCGGGGGGCCCGGCGCGGGCGATCCACGCGGCGACCTCGACCGCCTTGGTGAGCAGGACCGGCAGCGACCGCCCGTCCACCTCGAGCGCGGGCTCGCCGAAGGTCCGGATGCGCAGGCGCGCCCCCTCCCCCGCGGACACCGTGACGGGCCGGGCGCCGCGCGGCACGATCAGCCGCCAACGCCGCTCCTCGGCCGGCTCGGCGTCCACCCGCCGCGCGAGCACGGCCGGCATGAGCTCGAGCGCCTGCTCGAGCGGGCGGAGCGTGCCGCAGGCCTCCGCGGCCCGGTAGGCCACCTCGCAGGCGGCGTCGTGCGCGTCCTCGTCCCCGGTCCGCCACTCGGCCTCCGCGAGGAACACCGCCGCGGCCGGAAGCTCGAGCCGGCGCGAGGCCTGGCGCATGCCGGCGACCGCCCGCCGCAGGAGGTCGCCCGCGCTCTCGGGGTCCTGGTGCATCAGCAGGCGCGCCCCCCCGAGCCAGGCCTCGGCCCACTCGCGGAAGGCGGCGAGCCCGCGCTCGGCGCACCAGGCGCGCACGGCGTCCAGCACGACGACCGCGTCCTCGAGCCGGCCGAGGCGGACGAGCATGCGGCCCTCGACGGCGCCGAAGATCGCGCGGTCGCCGACGCGCCAGCCGTGTCGGCGCGAGACCTGCCGGGCGCTTCGGATCAGCTCGAGGGCCCGCTCGCCCTGCCCCTCCTCGAGCGCGAGCTCCGCCTCGGCGTGGAGCCAGAACTCCACGAAGCGCGAGGTGCGGATGGATGCGGGGGCCGCCTCGAGCACGCGGCGCGCCGCGGGAAGGTCGCCGCGGGCGCGCAGCACGTTGACCTTGTGGACCTGGGCGACCGCGGCGGTCACGGGCCCGCCCCCGGCCGCCGCGACCCCGGCGAGCCGCTCCGCCGCATCCAGCCGGCCCTGGTAGTAGAGCGCGGTCTGGAGGACGACGTGCAGCGGGTGCATGCGCTCGAGGGCGCCGGGCGGGAGCTCGGGGGGCGGCTCCCGCGAGACCGCGACGATCAGCAGATAGCGCATCACCTCGGCCACGGCGGACCGTCCGCGGGGCGGCAGCAGCGGCAGGAGCTTCGCCCACTCGCCCGAGCCGTGGAGCGTCCACACGGCCCACGCGGCGACGTCCGGCCGCGCCTCGGCCAGCTCCGCCACCTCGCCGGAGGCGAGCATCCCGTGCACGAGCTCCTCGACCTCGGACTGGCGGCGGTCGTTCAGGAGCGCCCGCACCCGCGCCTCGCGCAGGGTGGGCCGGCGCCGCTGTGCTTCCTCCCCCAGCGCCGCGGTCCACGTGAGGATCTTCTCCCAGTCGCCGCGCTTGCGAAGCTGCCCCACCGCGCCCTCGGCGAGCGGCTCGGCGGCGTCCGCGCGCCCGGCGACGAGCAGCGCGTCGACCGCCTCCTCGTGGAACCCCTCGCTCGCGAGGATGTCGGCGTGCGCGGCCAGGAGCGCCGGGATCTCGGCCGGCGCCTCCTCGTGCAGCCGGACCTGGAGGAACTCCCGGAACTGCGGGTGGTACCGCAGCCCGCCCGGCTCCAGCACGGCGGGGAGGTGATGCCGGGCGAGCTCGGCGTAGAGCGCCGGCGCGCCGTTCGGGTCGCCGAGCAGGCGGCCGAGGTGCTCGGCGGTGACCAGGTCGAGCACGGCGCTGCGAAGCAGGGCCCGGCGCACGGGCGGGCTCAGCGTGCCCAGGATCTGCTCCGCCAGATAGGCGAAGAGCGGGTCCTCGCCCGGCGGGAGCAGATGGACGACGTCCGGGCCGCGCAGGGCCTCGAACACGATGCCGGCCGCCCAGCCCCCGGTCGCGTCCTGCACCGAGGCGGCGTCCGCCTCCGCGTCCCGCGTCTCGAGCAGCTCGCGGGTCTCCTCGAGGCGGAAGGCGAGGTCGTCGTCGAAGAGCCCCGCGATGTGGCCGGTGAGCAGGCCCTGCGGCAGGTCGACGCTCGGCAGGCGCCGCGACACCAGCACCGCCAGGGCGCTCTCCGGGAGGTAGCGGAGGAAGGCGCGGAGCGTCTGGAGGCTGGGGGCGTCGGGCTCCAGGTGGTGCAGGTCGTCCATGACCACC
>DATFWK010000244.1:0-3216 GCA_035259345.1 Miltoncostaeaceae bacterium
TCGGCGCGGCCTCCATGAGCTGGATGTAGTCGACGACGACCAGGTCGAGCCCGTACCGGCTCTTCTGGCGGCGCGACTTGCTGCGCATCTCGGAGACCGTGACGCCCTCGGAGTCGTCGATGAAGAGCTTCGACTTCGCGAGGCGGTCGGCCGCTTGCCCGATGCGCGGCCAGTCGTCCTGTGTCAGCCGTCCGGTGCGCATCCTCGTGCTGTCCACCATCGCGACGGAGGAGATCAGGCGCCCGACCAGCTCCTCGGCGCTCATCTCCAGGCTGAAGATGGCGACCGAGGAGCCCTCCTCGAGGGCGGCGTGCGCGGCGACGCCGAGCGCGAGCGCCGTCTTGCCCATGCTGGGCCGCGCCGCCACGACGACGAGGTTGGAGGGGCGCAGCCCCCCCGTCATGCGGTCGAGGTCGGCGAAGCCGGTGGCCAGGCCGGTGATCTCCGAGCCGCGCTCGGCCGCCGCCACGAGGCGGTCGACGCTCTGGTGCACCAGGTCCTGGACGCTCTTGAAGTCGCCGCGGACGCGCCGCTGCGAGAGCTCGTAGACGAGGTCCTCGGCGCGCTGGACCATCTCGCCGGCCTCGCCCTCGCCGCGCGCGACGGTCGCCTCGATCTCCTGCCCGATCGTCAGGAGGCGCCGCTGGGTGGCGGTCGCGTGGACGATGTCCGCGTAGGTGCGGTAGCTCGCCGCGATGTACGGGCTCTCGACGATGTCGAGCACCGCCGCGCGGTCGCCGGCCGCCTCGAGCGTGCCGGACCGCGTCAGCCGCTCGATCACCGTCAGCGGCTCGATCGGCTCGCCCGAGTGGAAGAGGTCCATCATCGCCTTGAACACCAGGCGGTGGCCCTCGCGGTAGAAGTCCTCGACGTCCACGATCGCCAGGGCCTCTGCGAAGTTTCCCGACGCGTCCATCAGGGCGCCGAGCAGCATCTGCTCGGCCTCCGTGTTCTGGGGCGGCGAGACCCGCTCTGCGACGGAGACCTCCCTCATCGGGGGCGGCGCCGTCTAGTCGAGAAGGGGGCTGACGATGGTCTTCACCTCGGCCACCTTCCCGGGGACCACCTCGACCGGCAGCGTGTAGGTGCCGGTCTGGCGGATCGGCGGCTCGATCGTGATGTTGTGGCGGTCGACCGCGATCTGCCGGGCCTCCAGGATCGCGTCGGCGACGTCCTGAGCCGTGATGGACCCGAAGAGGCGCCCGTCGCCGCCCGCCTTCGCCTTCAGCGTGAGGATGGTGCGGCCGAGCAGCTCCACGACCTGGTCCGCCTCGGCCAGCGCCCGCGCCTCCGCCGCGGCCTTCGCCTGCAGGCGCCGCTCGACCTCCGCGATGCGGGCAGGCGTGGCGGTCTCGGCGAGCTTGCGGGGCAGCAGGTAGTTCCGCAGGTAGCCGCGGCTGACGTTCACGACCGCGCCGGCCTCGCCGAGCCCCTCGACCTCCTGGATCAGGATCGCCTGCATCGTCACCGCCTCCTAGAAGGGGATGTCGTCGTCGGCGGCCCTGGGCGCCGTCATGTCCGACGTGTCCACGGGCAGGTCGTTCGTCCGGCCGCCGGCCGAGTCGCCCCACCCGGCGCCCTCGCCCTGGCCACCCTCGCGCGAGTCGAGGAAGAAGACGTCGTTCGCGATGACCTCGACGGACTGGCGCTTCGAGCCGTCCTGCGCGGTCCACTCGCGCCAGGACAGGCGCCCGTCGACGCCGATGCGCCGTCCCTTCGTGAGGTAGGTGGACGAGGTCTCGGCCTGGCGGCCGAACACCGTCACGTCGAAGTAGTTGGACTTGTCGCCCCAGTTGCCGTTCTCGTCGCGGGCGCGGCTGCTCACCGCGAGCCGGATGGCGCAGACCGGGTCGCCCCCGGCCGTGTGGCGAAGCTCGGGGTCGCGCGTGAGGCGGCCCACGAGCGTGACTCGGTTCAGGTCAGCGGGCATCGTGAGCTCCCGGTACTAGCGGCCGCGGCGCCGCTGCGGGCGCCCCGGTCGCGGGAACGGCTCGCCCTCGGGCCGGTCGTCCACCGGCGGCGGCGCCCCGTTCGCGACCTGGTGCGCCGCCTGCGCCCGGCTCAGGCGGATCTGCTGCGAGCGGAGGACGACGTCCTTGTTGATGGCGAGCACGCGGTCGATCTCGTTCAACGAGTCCGGCTGGGCCTCGCAGGTGAGCACCAGGTAGCGCCCGTTGCCCTGCCCGTTGATCGGAAAGGCGATCTTCCGCTCGCCCCAGTCGTTGACGTGCTTGATCTCGCCCTGGCCGTCGGTGATGAGCTTGCGGACCCGCTCGACGATGTCCTCGTGGCGCTCGCCGCCGGCCTCGGGGTTGAAGATGATCATGATCTCGTACGCGTTGATTCGGCAGCCTCCCAGGCCCCTCAAGGGCGGTTCCTCGGTCGTCCGCCCCCGGCGGACGGCCCGGAATTCGGGCAGCGGGAGCGTATCAGGTGACCCCGTGGGCATCGGTCACGTTCGTGCCGCATCACGCGCAAATGCGGGTCGATCGTGACACCCGCCCCGCGCTCGCTCCGGCCGCGTCCAGCAGTACGATGGGCCATCGCCTCGGGAGGACGCTCGTGAAGGGCATCGCACGCTTCCTCGTCGCCACCGCCGCGGGCGCCGGCCTCGGCGCCGCCGCGGCCCTGGCCCGCAACCGCTTCCTGCACCAGCAGGCCGGCGGGCCGTCACACGCCCCACCGCCCGGGCCCGGTCCGCTGCCGCCCGCGGCGCGCGAGCCGCAGGCCGCCCCCCAGGTCTCCGATGCGCCGCCGGCGCCGCCGGACGTCGTCCCCGCGCCGCCCGACGTCGGCCCACCGCCGCCGGCAGCCGGCCCGCCGCCGGACGTCGATCACGACGCCCAGGCCGCTGCGCTCGAGGCGGCGCGGGATCGCCTGAGGGCCCGGGCGGCGGAACTCCGGGCCGAGATGGAGGGCCGGCTGGCCGCCGGCGGTAGGGACTGATCCGCCAGCGCGCCCTCGGCGCGCTCCTCCTCGCCGCCCTGGCGGCCGCCCTCCTCGCCGTCTCGCCGCTGGCCGGTGTCGGCACGGCCCCCGGCGGCAGCGTCCACTTCGCCGTCAAGGGCGACTGGGGCGACGGCGGCTCCGCACAAGCGGCGGTCACGCGACGGATCTGCGCCGCCGGCGCGCAGGACCCCCTCGCGTTCCTGCTGACGACCGGCGACAACTTCTACCCGTCCGGCACGGCCGGCGCGGCCAACTGGACCCGGCCGG
>DATFWK010000245.1:0-5206 GCA_035259345.1 Miltoncostaeaceae bacterium
ATCTCCGCGCGCAGGCGTGCGTGGTCGAGGAGCGACGCGCCCTTGAGACCGATCTCCTCGCAGGGCGTCAGCACGAGCTCGATGCCGGCGTGCGGCCGCCGCTCGGCGACCACCCGCCGCAGCGCGACGATCATCGCCGCCACCGCTGCCTTGTCGTCGCCGCCGAGGATCGCCGGGTTGCGGTTGGTGAGGAACCCGTCGACCAGCTCGACCTCGATGGGCGCGGTGACGGGGACCGTGTCGAGGTGGGCGCACAGGGCGATCGGGGTGCCGCCCGGGGCGGTCGGCGGGAGCGACGCGACGATGTTGCCGCAGCCGGCCGACAGCCGCTCGCCGGCGTCGTCCTCGGTCACGTCGGCGCCGAGCGTGATGAGCTCCTCGCGCGCCACGGCGGCGACCTCCTCCTCCTGGCGCGAGGGCGAGGGGATCTCGCAGAGGCGCACCATGAGCCGCGCCACCTCCGGCAGCGCGGCGAGCTCCTCCGGGGTCACTGGACGGCGGGCGTCGCCTCCGCCGCCGCGCCGCGGGCGGGCGCCTCGGCGCGCGGGACGGCGCCGCGCTCGCGGGCCAGGCCCACCGCCGCGCCGACGAACTCGCGGAAGAGGGGCGCCGGCCGGGTCGGGCGGCTCTTGAACTCGGGGTGGAACTGCGAGGCGCAGAACCAGCGCAGGCCCGGCAGCTCGATCGTCTCGACGAGGCGGCCGTTCGGCGAGCGCCCGCAGATGACCAGGCCGCGGTCCTCGAGGCGCTCGTGGTAGAGCGGGTTGACCTCGAAGCGGTGGCGGTGGCGCTCGTAGATCACGGGCTGGTCGCCGTACGCGAGGCGCCCGCGGGTTCCGTCGGCGAGCGCGACCGGGTCGGCGCCCAGGCGCATGGTGCCGCCGCGCTCCTCGATGCCCTGCTGCTCGGGGAGGAGATCGATGACGGGGTGCGGGGTCTCGGGGTCGAACTCGGTCGAGTTGGCCCCCTCCATGCCGCACGCGTCGCGGGCGAACTCGATGATCGCCACCTGCATGCCCAGGCAGATGCCCAGATAGGGGATGTCCTGCTCCCGCGCGACCCGGACGGCGTCGATCTTGCCCTCGATGCCGCGGCTGCCGAACCCGCCGGGCACCAGGATGCCGTCCGCCGCGCCGAGCCGCTGCGCGAGGTCCGGGTCCTCGGCGTCGATCCAGTCGATCTCGAGCTCGACGCCGTGGTGCACGGCCGCGTGCTTGAGGGCCTCGGACACGGACAGGTACGCGTCGTGGAGCGCGACGTACTTCCCGACGAGCGCGATCCGCACGGTGCCCTGGCAATCCTCGAGCCTCCCCACGAGCGCGCGCCACTCCGCCAGGTCCGGCGGCGGCGTGTCAAGGCGCAGGCGGTCGCAGACCACGCGGTCGAGGCCCTCGCGCTCCATGAGGAGCGGGACCATGTAGATGTCCGGGGCGTCCACGGCGGAGATGACCGCGTCCACCGGGATGCCGCCGTAGAGCGCGATCTTCTCCTTGATGCCGCCGGTGAGCGCGCGGTTGCTGCGCAGCACGAGCACGTCCGGCTCGATCCCGATGCGCCGCAGCTCCTGGACCGAGTGCTGCGTGGTCTTCGTCTTGAGCTCCCCGACCGAGTCGAGGAACGGCACCAGCGTGACGTGGACGAACACGACGCGGTCGCGGCCGATCTCGCTGCGCATCTGGCGGATGGCCTCGAGGAAGGGCAGCGACTCGATGTCGCCGACGGTGCCGCCGATCTCGGCGATCACCACGTCGGCGTTGGAGGCCGCGCCGGCCTGGCGGACGCGCTCCTTGATCGCGTTGGTGATGTGGGGGATCACCTGGACGGTCGCGCCGAGGAAGTCGCCCTTGCGCTCCCGCCGGATCACCCACTCGTAGACGGCGCCGGTGGTCACGTTCGAGGCTCGGGTGAGGTTCTCGTCCGTGAACCGCTCGTAGTGGCCGAGATCGAGGTCCGTCTCGGCGCCGTCCTCGGTGACGAAGACCTCGCCGTGCTGGTACGGGCTCATCGTGCCCGGGTCCACGTTCAGGTAGGGGTCGCACTTCATCAGCGACACGCGCAGGCCCCGCGCCTTGAGCAGGGTGCCGAGGGAGGCGGCGGTGATGCCCTTGCCGAGCCCGGAGACGACGCCCCCGGTGACGAAGACGTAGCTCACATCGCGATCGGGCACGACATCTCCTTCCAGTCCCTCGGACGAACGAAGGATAGCGACCCCTCCGGCGGGCCCACCCGCTGCACCGGGGCGAAGATCGCTCGGTGCGCGGGAAGCACGGGCGCGCTCAGCCGCCGTTCAGGGGGCGCAGGCCGGCGCGGGTCACGAGGAACGCCTCGGTGCCGCCGGACGCGCCCGACGGGCGCCCGTTCACGCGCACGCGCAGGCTCGGCAGCCAGCCGACCGCCATGTAGAGCGCCGTCTTGGCGCGGAAGCTGCGCGAGACCCCCGGGCCGACGATGCCCGAGTAGATGAGCCGGCCCGTGAGCCCGTCCCGGCGCACCTCGATCCACGAGCCGTGCTGGCCCTGGCCGGTGACCTGCAGCCGCACCCCGCGCACCGGCGGCGCCACCGGGCGCAGCACGGCGGCCTCTGCCGCCGCCGGGGTCGGGCGCACCGGCGAGCCGCCGATCGACGGGCTGTCCGAGCCGAGCCCGCCGGCCAGCCACACGAGCGCGGCGACCCCCGCGAGCCCGCCCGCCGCGATCCAGAGCAGGCGCGGGTCGGCCCGCGGCCGTCGCTCCGCCCAGACGCTCACGGGCTGCGGGTCGGGGTCGTCGCCGTCCTCCTTGCCGTATCGGGAGACGTACTCGTCCACCACCAGCCGGCCGTCCAGCCCGAGGTACTCGGCGTACGTCGCGAGGAAGCCGCGCACGTAGGCCGGTGCCGGCAGGTCGTCGAAGCGCTCCTCCTCGAGCGCGCGGAGGTAGCCGGAGCGGATCTTCGTGCCCGCCTCGCATTCGCGGAGGTCGAGGCCGCGGCGCTGCCGCGCCTCGCGCAGGGTGTTTCCGATCTCGAACAAGCGGTCCCGGGGTGGGGCGGCGCCGACCCGACAATGGTGACAGCCGCCGCGGCGTCCAAGAAGGGTTAGCTTCGTTTGTGTGCTGGTGACATCGCGTGGGGACGCCGTACAGGTGGTCCTGCAGGTGGACCATCAGGACCAGTGCGCGCTCATGGCGGCCGGGTGGGGGTCCGACGGCTTCGCCCGTCCCGAGCCCTTCGCGCCGATCGAGCTCGCCGCCGCCTGCCACGACGAGGGATGGCGCGACTGGGAGGCTGCGCCGGAGGTCGACGGCGAGGGCCGCCCGCTCGACTTCGTCGAGCTCGACCGGGCGCGCCACACGGACCTCTACCGCCAGGGCATCGCCGACGCCGTGACGCGCGACCCCAAGGCCGGCCTGCTGGTGGCCATGCACGGGCGCGGCCTCTACCAGTCGCGCCTGGGCCTCGACGGGCCGCCCCGCCCGCCGGATGAGCTCCCCGAGCCGGGGCGGGCCTTCGTCCGCGAGCAGCTCGCCCTCGAGGACCGGCTGCGGGCCGGGCTCGGCGGCGGTGCCAGGCTCGAGCGCTGGGCCTGGGCCGCCTACCGGCTGCTCCAGACCTGGGACACGCTGAGCCTCTATCTCATCTGGGGCGGCCTCCCGCAGGGGCGATCCCGCTCGCTGGGCATGGTCCCGCGCAGGGTCGGCGACCCGGGCGTCGACGTGCGCGTGTCGCCGGCCGGGGCCGACACGGCGGTCGCCGACCCGTTCCCCTTCGCCGGCCGGTCCCTCGCGCTGCCGGTGCGCGCGCGGACGATCGAGGACCGCCGCTACGCCGACGACGACGACCTGCGCGCGGCGCTCGCCGCGGCCGCGTGGGAGGAGCGGGAGTACCGGGTGGTGGCCGGGGCGGAGCACTAGCATTGCGCGCCATGTCGCGGGTGATCGTGCTGGTGATGGACGGCGTCGGGGCCGGGGCTGCCGTCGACGCCGACCGCTACGGCGACGCGGGCAGCGACACGCTCGGCAACACCGCGCGCGCAGTCGGCGGACTGCGCCTGCCGACGCTGGAGCGGCTCGGGCTCGGCTGCGTGCTGCCGCTCGCCGGTGTCGCGGAGGTCCGGCGCCCGGAGGCGCTCATAGGCCGCCTGGCCGAGCGCTCCGCCGGCAAGGACACCACGACCGGCCACTGGGAGCTCATGGGCCTCCGGACCGACCAGCCGTTCCGGACCTACCCCGAGGGCTTCCCGGACGACGTGATGGAAGCGTTCGCGGCCGCGACCGGGCGTGGCTGGCTCTGCAACCGGCCGGCCTCCGGCACCGAGGTCATCGACCGCTTCGGCGCGGAGCACATGCGCACCGGCGCGCTGATCGTCTACACATCGGCCGACTCGGTGTTCCAGATCGCCGCGCACGAGGGCGTCGTGCCGCTGGAGGAGCTCTACGACGACTGCCGGGCCGCCCGGGCGATCCTCACCGGCGAGCACGCCGTCTCGCGCGTGATCGCGCGTCCCTTCGTCGGCGAGCCCGGGTCGTTCGAGCGCACCCGCAACCGCAAGGACTTCTCGGTCGAGCCCCACGGGCCCACGGCCCTCGACCGGCTGACGGAGGCCGGCGTCCCCGTCGAGGGCGTGGGGAAGATCAAGCAGATCTTCGCGGGCCGCGGCGTCGGCGGCGAGCACCTCATGCGCGACAACCACGACGGCATGGAGATCTCCACGCGCCTGCTCGGGGAGGTCGGCCACGGGCTCGTGTTCGCCAACCTGATCGACTTCGACATGCTCTACGGGCACCGAAACGACGCCCGCGGGTTCGCCGACTGCCTCGAGGAGTTCGACGCCGACCTCGGGCCGCTGATGGGCGCGATGCGCGACGGCGACCTGCTCGTCGTGACGGCGGACCACGGCAACGACCCGACGACGCCCTCGACGGACCACAGCAGGGAGTGGGTGCCGCTGGTCGCGTGGGAGCCCGGCCGCGACCCGGCCGGCGGGCGCTGGGTCGGGGAGTTCGGCGACGTCGGCCAGACGGCGCTCGCCCGCCTGGCGCCGGAGGCGGACCGGGACGGGCTCTCCGGGCGGCCGGTCGCGGCGCTCGCCTAGATGTTCGTCCCAGAGAGGTTCTTGACGCGCTCGAGCGGCGTCAGCCCTCCAAGAGCGCGGTGGGGTCGTAGGCGATTGTAGGCATCGAGGGCCGGCGCGAGCGCCGCTAGGCGCTCTGCCTCGTCGCGGTAGGG
>DATFWK010000246.1:0-20601 GCA_035259345.1 Miltoncostaeaceae bacterium
CGGCTGATCCCGGCGAACTGGGGTGCCACGACCTCGGCGGCGAGGTGGTCGCCGCCCCCCTGGTCGTGGACGACGGCGGTCGCGCCGGGGAGCGCGGCCTCGATCATCGCCCGGTACTCGTCGACGCCCGGCATGGCCCGGAGGATAGCCAGTCGGCGCCGGACGGCGCCTCGCCTCTCAGACGGCCTGGGCGCCCGCGGCGAGCCGCGCCGCCAGCTCGGCGAGCCGCCGCTCGGCCTCTGCCCGCGCCTGGTCCGCGAGCAGCAGCGACAGCGCGCTCGCGCGCAGCTCGTCCTCGACTGCGGCGAGCAGGCCCGCGGGCAGGGGCGGGGCGCCCGGCGCCGTGTGCTCCTGCGCCCGGCCGGGCCGATCGGCGGCGGGAGGCTGTGCCGATCGGTCCTCGGCCGGGAGCGGCCTGATGGTCACGTGCCCGTCGCCGGTGGCGATCTCCGCGTCGCCGGAGAGCACCCAGGCGCGGGTCGCACCGGGCGCCGGGTCGATCATGAGGCGGATGGGCTCGCCTCCCAGCTCGATCTCGACAACGACGGGCGGGGCGGGCGGGGCAGCCGGGGCCACCGCGAGGAAGGGCTCGTACGGCGGCTCCTCGACGGCGACCACAGGTGCGGCGGTGTGCCAGTCCTCGTCGTCGCCTCCACCGGCCTCCGCGGCCACGGCCGGCTCCCAGCTCACGGCCGACCAGGCGGGCAGCTCCCCCTCGACGGCGGGGTCCTCGAACGGCTCTGCCGCCTCGGCCACGACCACGGTGTCGGCGCCGACGGTGTCGTCCTCCCGCTCGCTCGCCGTGGGCCCGGGCTCGTCGGCGTCCCACTGCCACTCCGGCTCGGCCCAGCCGGTCGCCGGGTCGAACCCGTCGGCCTGCGGCTCCGTGGCGGGGAGGTCCCACGAGACGTCGAGGGCCTCCTCCTCGGCGACCGCCTCCTCGTCCTCCGCGACCGCGGCCTGATACGCGACGGCCGGCTCGGCCGCATCCTCGCCCTCTGCGCGCGGCTCGTCGGCCGCTCCGAGCTCACCGGGGGCCGGCCAGCCCGGTGCGTCGATCACCGCGCCGGCCTCCGGCCACGACCAGACGACCGTGTCCTGGCCACCGGCCTGCCGCTCATCGGTGTCGGACGCGACGGGCACCGGCCCGGACGCGCCTCCCTCGGGCGGGTCGGTGGGGGCGTCCTCGCCCGCGAGCGGCGCGGCGATCCTCGGGCGAAGCCGCCGCTCGGCGTCCAGCTGGGCTGGCGACGGCCCCCGCTCGCCGCGCGGGCGGACGTCTCGCGCCAGCGCGCCCCGCACGGACCCGTTGCGGCGCGCGACGACCACCACCAGCAGGAGGGCCGTCGTCAGGATCAGCGTGATGAAAAGTGGAGGCATGCGGGAGCAGGGAGGTCGGTTCCGGTACCGCGGGGCTCGTCCGCACCCCCTGTGTCGGCATCTCGCCGCTCGAGGTTGAGCCGTCCGGGTGGCGGCGGGTCGCCGGCTACCGGTGGGCGAGCGCGAGCCGCGCGGCCAGGCCGACCAGCGCGGCGCCCCCCAGCCGCTCCATCCAGCGCCGCGCTGCCGGCCGCCGGAGCGTGCCGCCGAGCCGGTCGAGCATCGACACCCAGATCCACAGCCACGTTGCGGCGAGCAGGATGAAGACGAGCCCGTGGGCGAGCAGGCTGGCCGACGGGTGGTTGTCGGGGTCGACGAACTGCACCAGGAAGGTCAGGAAGAAGACCGCAAGCTTTGGGTTGAGCGTCGCCGAGACGACCCCCTGGGTGAAGTGCGAGCGCATGCCCGGGACCTCCCGACCGGAGAGCACGCCCTCCTCCTCCTCGGCCCGCCCGAACGACCCGAGGATCATGCGCACCCCGAGGTAGGCGAGGTAGAGCGCGCCCGCGACCTTGACCACGGTGAAGGCCGTCTGGGACGCCAGGAGCAGGGCGGAGAGCCCGAGGACGGCCGCGACCGCGTGGACCGACACGCCGACCAGGAGGCCGCACGCGGTCGCGAGGCCCGCCACGCGCCCGTGCGCGAGCGTGTTGCGGGCGGTCAGCGTCAGGTCCTGGCCGGGCGTGATGATCAGGACGATCGAGGCGATCAGGAAGGCGCCTGGGGAGACGCCGACCAGCGCGTCCATCAGGCGAGCGCCGCCCGCAGCTCGTCCGGGTCCGTGACCGGGACGCGGCAGGCGAACCGCTCGCACACGTAGGCGGCCGGGGCGCCTTCGACGGTGGGGCGGCCCGCGAGCAGCGGCGCGGCCTCGGCAGCGACGCCATCGGCCGGGTCGCCGGCGGCGATGACCGCCGCGGGCCCGGCGGCCTCGCGCGCGACGTCGACGAGGGCCCGGGTGCGGGCCTCGCCGGCGGCGCCGACGATCGCCACCTCGCGACGCGGGGAGGTCAGGAAGTCGAGCGCCACGAGCGCCGTGCCGAAGGCCTGCGGGAAGCGCGCCATCTCCGCGCCGACGAGCCGCAGGGCCCCCGCGGCGCGCTCCTCGAGGTCGTCCTCCCCGGTGAGGGCCGCGATGCGGAGCAGGGCCCACGCCGCCTGGGAGTTGCCACCCGGCGTCGGGTGGTCCTCGACGTCCCTCGTCCGCGCCACGAGCGCCTCCGCGTCCGATCCCGCGTAGAAGAACCCCTCGCCCTCCGGGTCCGCGAACAGGTCCACCATGCGGCGGGCGAGGTCGCGGGCCGCGGCCAGCCAGCGCGGCTCGAAGGTCGCCTCGTAGAGCACCAGGAGCCCGTGGGCCAGGTCCGCGTGGTCGTCGAGGCAGCCCAGGTGGCGGGCGGCGCCGTCGGCCCACACCCGCATCAGGCGCCCGTCGACGGTCAGCCGCTCGAGTACGAACGCGGCCGTCTCGCGGGCAACGTCCACCAGGTCCGGGCGCCCGAGGATCACGCCCGCGTCCGCGAACGCGGCGATCGCCAGGCCGTTCCACGACGCGATGACCTTCGCGTCCCGGGCCGGGGCCGGGCGGCCGGAGCGCGCCGCCGCCAGCTTGGCCCGCGCCGAGGCGAGGAGGAGCGATGCGTCGGGGCCGACGGCCTGCTCAACCAGCTCGAGCGGCGCCGCGACGTGGAGGATCGTGGCGCCCTCGAAGTTGCCCTCGGGACGGACCCCGTAGCGGACGGCGACCGCGCGGGCCTCGTCGGGGGTGAGCACCTCGATCAGCTGCTCCGGCGTCCAGACGAAGAAGGCCCCCTCGCCGCCGGGGGAGTCGGCGTCCTGCGCCGCCGCGAAGCCACCGTCGGGCGCCCGCATCTCGCGCAACAGGTAGTCGAGCGTGCGCTCCGCGACCTCACGCCACTGCGGGCGGCCGGTCAGCCGGTGCGCCAGGGCGTAGACGCGCGCCAGGAGCGCGTTGTCGTAGAGCATCTTCTCGAAGTGCGGCACGAGCCAGATCGCGTCGACGCTGTAGCGGTGGAAGCCGCCGCCGACCTGGTCGTTGATGCCGCCCTCCGCCATGCGGGCGAGCGTGAGCTCGACCATCCGGGCCGCGTGGGCGTCGCCCGGACGGGCCCAGAGCCGGCGCAGGAGGAACTCGAGCGCGAGGTGCGGCGGAAACTTCGGCGCGCCGCCGAACCCGCCGTTCACCGGGTCGAAGGTCATCGCGAGGCCGGTCACGGCGTCGTCGACGATCCGGCGCTCGAGCGGCGCCTCGGCGCCGGTGCGCTCGGCCGCCATCTCGAGCCGCCGCCCGACCTCGGCGGCGGCGTGCTCGACGTCGTCGCGCCGCGACCGGTAGGCGTCGGCCATGTGGCGGCAGACGTCCGGGAAGCCGGGCATGCCGTGGCGGGACTCGGGCGGGAAGTACGTGCCGGCGTAGTAGGGGCGCCCGTCCGGCGTCAGGAACACCGTCATCGGCCAGCCGCCCTGGCCGGTCAGCGCGAGGGTCGCCTGCATGTAGAGCGCGTCCACGTCCGGGCGCTCCTCGCGGTCCACCTTCACGCACACGAAGCGGTCGTTCATCAGCTGCGCGATCTCGGGGCTCTCGAACGACTCGTGCGCCATCACGTGGCACCAGTGGCACGACGAGTAGCCCACCGAGAGGAGGATCGGCCGGTCCTCGGCCTTCGCGCGGGAGAAGGCCTCCTCGCCCCACGGGTACCAGTCGACCGGGTTGTCCCCGTGCTGGCGGAGGTAGAGGCTCGACTCCTGCGCGAGGCGATTCACCGCGCGAGCATAGCCAGGGAGCACCGGCCGGACTCCCCGCCGCCTGAGCTACCGTTGCACCCGTATGACCGATCCGTTCCTCACGCTCGCGGGCCCGGCACCGGCGCGCGCCGAGGCCGACCGCTGGCGCCAGGTGGCGCTGCTCTCGGTCGCCGCGGCCGTCGAGGGCGACGAGCGTGCCCGCGTGGAGCTCGCGGCCGCGCTGGTCGCGCTCGACTGCCCGGCCGAGGCCGAGGCGCTGCTCGCCCGCGCGCGGGACGACGACCCCTGGGCACGGTGGTGGGGGGTGCTTGCGGCCGGCCAGCTCGGCGACCTCGACCGGCTCGACGCCGCGCTCCACGACGCCCGGGCGGCCGTGGCGCCGACCTCACCGGACGGGCGGGAGGTCGCCCGCCGCCTGGCCGACCTGGACGGCGAGCTCGCGGAGCTCTCCGGGGCCGAGCCCAACGGCGCGCGGTTCGCCCTGCTCGGCCACCGGGCCCGGCCGGAGCGGCGCGTGCTGGCGGTCGGCCGCTCGTCGGCCGCGTTCCTGCTCGACCCGAGCTGGGAGCGGCTGCGCGTGGTGCGCCTGGCGCCGTCCGACGGGCCGAGCGCCGGCAACGCCGCCCACCAGCCGCTCGGCACGCTCATCGAGGCCGTGCGCCGCGGCGAGAGCGGCCCGGGGCGGCCGGTCCCGGCCGACGTCGCCCGGACGCTCGAGCCGTCGCCGATGCTGGAGGCCCTGCGCGAGGAGCCCGGCCGCCGCGACGAGCGCCTCCTGCGCCTGGCCGCGGAGGTCCGCGAGGAGCGCGAGCGGCTCGCCGACGAGCGCATCAGCCTGGAACGGGAGCGCGCCGCGCTGTCGGGCGAGCGCGCCCGGTTGCGCCGCGCCCGGCCTGCCACCCGCCCGGCGCCGGCCCCGGTCGCGGTGGCCATCCCGACCACGCCCAAGGAGGCCGCCGAGGTGCTCGGCGTCGAGCGGGGCGCCCCCCCGGACGAGGTCGAGCGCAGCTGGCGCGAGCTCATCGCCCGCTGCCATCCGGACCGGGTGGAGGGGCTGCACCCGGAGATCCGCCGGCGCGCCGCGGACCTCACGCTGGCCGCCAACGCCGCGCGCGACCTGCTCACGACGAACGGCGCGCGCCCGCGCGCCCGTCGCCGGGCCTAGTCCTCGGGCTCCCAGTCCGGCTCGCGGGCGAGCGACGCGTAGGCGCGCCACTCGCGCAGGATCACGCGGATGTGGCGCGGCTTCAGCTTGGGCCGCGCGCCGCGCGCGAGCGCCACGGCGAGGTCGTCGCTCCGCTCCGGGGGCGGCGTGCCGAGCTCCATGAGCACCGCCCAGACGTCCTCCTCGTCGAGCCGGGGGCGCTCGGAGAGGATGTAGTCGACGGCCTCCCCGATGTCCGGCTCGTCGCTCACCGGGTGAGCTCGGGCCCCGAGCGCGCGCGGTCGTAGGTGTCGTCGGTGACGCCGTGCTCGCGCAGCTCGACCTTGCGCACGCGCGCGGTCGGGGTCTTCGGCAGCTCGTCCACCCGGCGCACGTAGCGCGGCACCGCGAAGTAGGGCATGCGCTCCGCGCACCACGACAGGAGCGCGTGCGGGTCGAGGGCGCCGTTGTCGCGCGCCACGACGCAGATCAGGATCTCCTCCTCCGCGCCGGCGCCCTCGCCGGCACGGACGCCGACGGCCGCGGCCTCGAGCACGGTGGGGTGGGCGCCGACGACGGCCTCGACCTCCATTGAGGAGACGTTCTCCCCCCGGCGGCGGATGTAGTCCTTGACGCGGTCCATGAAGTAGAGGTAGCCGTCCTCGTCCAGCCGGCCCAGGTCGCCGGTGTGGAGCTTGAGGTTCCGGAAGTCCTCGGCCGTCTTCGCCGGCATCCCGGCGTACGCGCGCATGACGATGTTGGGGATCCGCATGTCCACGACGATCTCGCCCGGCGTGCCTGCGGGCACCGGCAGGTCCGTCTCGGGGTCCACCACGCTCACCTCGAAGCCGGGCGTCGCGACGCCGCATGAGCCGGGGCGGGGCGGAGCCCCCGGTGGGTGGTAGGTGACCATGCCGGTCTCGGTGAGCCCGTAGCCCTCGACGAAGCGGATGCCGAAGCGGGCCTCGAAGGGCTCGTAGATGTCCTTCGGTGCCGGCATGGCCATGACGCGGGTCACCGCGTGCGCCCGGTCGAGCGGCCCCGGCGGCGCGTTCCAGATGAAGTAGTTCATCGCGCTGACCGTGTTGGTCACCGTCGCGCCCGCCGCGATCGCCTGCTCCCAGAAGCGCGCCTGGGAGAAGCGCTCGACGAAGGCGATGCGGGCGCCCGCGATCATCGCCGGGTAGGTCGCGAGCACCTGGGCGTTGGAGTGGAAGAGCGGCAGCGCGGAGAACAGGGTGTCCTCCGCCGTCACCTCGCAGACGTTGCAGTAGGTCCGCCCGGAGAAGTAGTCCGAGGCGTGCTGCTTGATCGCGCCCTTGCTGCGGCCGGTGGTGCCGGAGGTGAACATGATCCGCGCGTCGTCCGTCCAGGCGACCTCGACCCCCGGCTCGGCGTCCGGCGCCTCCCAGAGGGCCTCGAACGGCTCCCAGGGGTGGCGTGGGTCCGGGCCCGCCTGGTCCCCGGAGGGCCACACGATCACGCGCTCGAGCAGCGGCAGGTCGGCCGCGACCAGGTCGAGCCGGTCGAGGAACGAGTCGGCGACGATCAGGAATCGCGCGCGCGGCAGGTTGATCACCCAGGAGAGGAAGTCCCCGCGGTAGGCCGTGTTGACGGGGCACTGGACGCCGCCGGCCTTCTGGATGCCGAACCAGGCGACGACGTTGTCCTCCGAGTTCGGCATCAGCATCGCGACCGCCTCGCCGTGCCGGAGGCCCCGGGCGCCCAGCGCGTTCGCGACGCGGTTCGCGCGCGCGTTGACCTCCCCGTACGAACGCCACGGGCCGTCGCCGAAGCGCAGGTAATCGCGGTCCGGGTGGGCCGCGGCCCGCTCACGGAGGATCCGCGGGAGCACCCACGCGGTCGGGTCCTCGCGCCGGTACCAGTCGCTCCACTCCCCCATGGGGAGCGAAGTAGACCACACGGGCGCCGGCGTCAGGCCGGAGGCTCGAGCGCCGCCGGGACGCGTCCTCCGAGCGCCGCCTCGGCGAGCAGCTCGCCCAGCACCGGGGCGTGCTTGAAGGCGTTGTTGCCCGCGAAGAGCGTCACGGGCCCGTCCTGCCAGGCGGCGAAGCCGTCGTCCGACCAGGGCAGGCGGGTGCTCACGCACAGGCGCAGCGCCACCGGCTCCGGATCGAGGCCCGGCATGGACCGGCGCGCCAGCGCGGACAGTCGCTCGAGCGCCGGGCGCAGGTCGCCCTCGGCGGGCATCGTGCCGGCCTCCGGGGACACCGGGACGTTCGCGTCCGGATCGCCGAGGCCGATGGCGTAGCGGCCGCTCGAGCCGACCGGGCTGCCGTACGCGGCGTCGCCGGCCGCGCCGGCGCGGTCGATCCAGCAGGCGAGCGAGCGCGCCCGGGCCTCGGGGCGCACGTCGAACGTCGCCCGCAGGTGGCAGGAGTGGGCGACCGGCAGCTCGAGCCCCAGCGAGCGCGCGATCGTCGCCGTCCGGGCGCCGGCGCAGACGACCGCGGCCGAGGCCCGGACGAGGCCCTCGCTGGTGTGCGCCAGCACGCCGTCCCCCTCCACCCGCAGGCCGAAGACCTCGGCGGACACGAGCCCGGCACCGAGCCAGCCGGCGAGCAGCGAGAGCGCCCGCCGGACCCGGATCGCCCCGGCGCCGCGGTCGAGGACCGCCTCGCCGTCGGGCGGCGCGAGGATCGGCAGGGCTTCGCGCTGGGCGGCGGCGTCGGCGGGGTCCGCCTCGAGCTGGGCCGCGCGGAGCAGCTCCAGCGCCCGGCCGGCGTCCTCGCCGTGGTAGACAAGGCCCTCCTGGCCGACGAGCTGGCGCCCCGAGCGGGCCTCCCAGGCGCGCCAGCGGCCGAGCGACCGCCGCGCGAGCGCGACCAGCTCGGGCGTGTCGTGGACGTGACGGAAGATCCGCGTGAGCCCCGCCGACTGCCCGGCGCCGGGCCGCGCGCGCTCGATGCAGCGGACGTCCGCGCCGGACTGGGCCAGGTGCCAGGCCGTGGAGAGCCCGACGATGCCGCCGCCGATCACGATGACGTCGGGCGGGCGGTCCCCGCCGCCGCCCGGCCCGGCCGTGCTCACCCGCGCCGCGCGCGCAGCTCGATGACCCTCGCGAGGAGCTTCAGCACGTTCTGGTCGCCGCTGACGCGCACCCGGTCCTTGGCGTACGCGTCGATCCACTGGGGGAGGTGGGCCTTCTCCGCCAGCACGTTGAAGTCCGGGCGGCCGACCGAGACGGTGACCTTGGCGTCGCCGGCCGGGTCGCGGGCCACCTTCGGCCCCGGGACCTCGACCCGCCAGACGGCCACCTCGGAGCGCGACCTGAGCTCCAGGCGGAGGACCAGCGCCAGCTTCGCGAGGGCCGGGACGTCGGCCACGAACCGGGTCACTGCGCCCTCGATCAGCTGCTTCGTGTCGGCGGTCGCCACGGCGGGGAAGTGTAGTGCCGGCGGGGTGCCGGTCGGGCCCTCGCGGGGGCCCCGCGGACGCGCGGGGGCGCCGGGTCCCTGTGGTAACCTCTGCCGGCCCGTCCCGTCGGCGGAGGAGCCGCGCATGGCCGCGTCCGGTCAGCGCGTCGCGGTCACCCTGGCATGCCAGGAGTGCAAGCGGCGTAACTACCAGAGCAACAAGAGCAAGCGGAACACGCCCGACCGCGTCGAGCTCAGCAAGTTCTGCCGCTGGTGCGGGCGCCACACGACGCACAGGGAAACGAGGTAACGCTCACCGAGCGATCAGTCGGAGGGCCGTAGCTCAACTGGTAGAGCACCGGTCTCCAAAACCGGGGGTTGGGGGTTCGAGTCCCTTCGGCCCTGCTCCCTCCACGATCCCCCAGAGACCATGGCACGCATTCGACCGGTAAAGCGCCAGACGACCGACAAGAACGTACGGATGCCCGAGCCCGCCACCGGCGGCGCCGGCGCATCCGGGCGCTCCGGGCGCCAGCCGCGCCCGCGGCCGACCGCCGAGGCGAAGGTCGCCAAGAGCGGGTCGGTCACCAAGTCCGTCCAGCCGAGTCGCGCCTCGCGCTTCCTGCGCGAGGTGGTCGCCGAGCTCCGGAAGGTCACGTGGCCCACGCGGTCGCAGCTCTTCCAGGCCACCGCGGTCGTGATCGTCTCCGTCGCCGTCGTGGCGCTGTACCTCGGGGTGTGCGACGCGCTGTTCCGGCGCCTCGTTCACGCAATCTTCTAGGCTGCCCGGCCGATGTTCGCCTGGTACGTCATCAACACCTACTCGGGGCACGAGGCCAAGGTGAAGGCCAACCTCGAGCACCGGATCACCTCTGCGGGCGCGCGCGAGCGCGTGCGCCAGATCGTGATCCCGACCGAGCAGGTGGTCGAGACCAAGGACGGCCAGAAGGTCCAGACCGAGCGGCGCGTGCTGCCCGGCTACGTCCTCGTGCAGATGGACATGGACGCGGACATGCAGTCGCTGGTCAAGAACACCCCCGGCGTTACGGGCTTCGTGGGCGCGGCGAACAATCCCGCGCCGCTCACCAAGTCCGAGGTCGACCATCTTCTCCGGGTGCCGACGGAGGCGAAGCCGCGCATCCGCGCGGACTTCGAGGTCGGCGAGACCGTGAAGGTGATCGCCGGGCCGCTCTCCGACTTCAGCGGCGAGATCGCGGAGATCAACCCCGAGCAGGGGCGCCTCAAGGTCCTCGTGAGCATCTTCGGCCGCGAGACCCCGGCAGAGCTCTCGTTCGACCAGGTGAAGAAGCTCACCTGACGACCGGCGCCGCGCGCGCCCCAAGGAACCGAATGGCCAAGAAGGTCCTCCAGATCATCAAGCTGCAGATCCCGGGCGGGCAGGCGTCGCCGGCCCCGCCGGTGGGCCCTGCCCTGGGTGGCGCGAGCATCAACATCATGGAGTTCTGCAAGGCGTTCAACGCGCAGACCCAGAGCCAGAGCGGCACGATCATCCCGGTCGAGGTGACGGTCTACGAGGACCGCTCCTTCACCTTCATCACCAAGGTCCCGCCGGCCGCCGTGCTCATCAAGCAGGCGATCTCGCTGGACAAGGGCTCGCCCGAGTCGCACAAGGTCAAGGTCGGCCACCTCACGCGCGACCAGCTGCGCCAGATCGCCGAGACGAAGATGCCGGACCTCAACGCCAACGACGTCGACGCCGCGATGCGGATCATCGCCGGCACCGCCCGCAGCATGGGCGTGACCGTGGACGCGGAGTAGGAGCGAGATGGCCAAGCACGGAAAGCGCTACCGGGCCGCCCGCGAGGCGATCGACCCGGAGCGCGTCTACAGCCCGCTCGAGGCGGTCCACCTCATCAAGGACCACGAGCTCACCCGCTTCGACGGCACCGTCGAGGTCCACTTCCGCCTCGGCGTCAACGTGCGCCACGCCGACCAGCAGCTGCGCGGGACGGTCAGCCTCCCCAACGGCACCGGCCGCGAGGTGCGGGTGGCCGTGTTCGCCGAGGGCGACAAGGCGCGCGAGGCCGAGGCTGCCGGCGCGGACGTCGTGGGCGGCGCGGACCTGGCCAAGCGGGTCCAGGAGGGCTTCACGGACTTCGACGTGGCCATCGCGACCCCGGACATGATGGGCGAGGTGGGGAAGCTCGGGCGCATCCTCGGCCCGCAGGGGAAGATGCCGAACCCGAAGACCGGGACGGTCACGTTCGACGTCGCCAAGACGGTGGGCGACGTCAAGGGCGGAAAGGTCGAGTACCGGACGGACCGCACCGGCATCGTCCACCTCGGCATCGGCAAGCGCTCGTTCTCCGCCGAGCAGCTCGTCGAGAACTACCAGGTCGTGCTCGAGGAGATCATCCGCGCGAAGCCCGCGGCCGCGAAGGGGCGGTACCTGCGCTCCATCACGATGGCCGAGACGATGGGGCCGGGCGTCCCGGTGGACACCACGCGCACGACGAACCTGCTGGAGGAGGTGGGCGCCGAGCGGTAGCCATCCGGCGAGCCGACCGAAGACCCATGGGGGCGGCCGCCCGGCAGGGCGGCGCCTGAAACCGGCCCTCGGGCCACCCATGCGAGGTCGGGGAGGAGCCGCTCGGGGGCATCCCGCCCTCGGCCCCTGCCCAGCCGCCTCGCGTGGACGATCCGCCGGCAAGCGCCGGCGGCCCAGACGAGGAGGTGGCGGGACTGAATCGCGAAGAGAAGGCCACGGCCGTCGCCGAGGTGAGCTCGCGCCTGGAGGCGATCGACACGGTCATCGGCGCGGACTACCGCGGGCTGACCGTGCGCCAGATCGCCGAGCTGCGCGGCCGCCTGCGGGACGCCGAGGCCGAGATGACCGTAGTGAAGAACACGCTCGCGCGGCGGGCCGCCGACGAGAGCGGGCGCACGGGGCTGCTGCAGTACCTCGACGGCCCCACCGGGCTCGTGTGGGTGAACGGCGACCCGGCACGGGCGGCGAAGGTCCTCGCTGACTTCGCGCGCGAGCACCCGAACGTGTTCGCAGTCAAGGGCGGCCTCATGGGGATCCACGACCTCCCGGCCGCCGCGGTCGGCCGCCTCGCGAGCCTTCCGTCCCGCGAGCAGCTGCTCGGGCAGCTGGCGAGCGGGGTCGCCTCCCCGCTGACCGGTCTCGCGAGCCGGATGTCCAACATGATCGGCGGGCTGGCGCGGGCGCTGTCGGCGCTGCGCGACACGATGCCCGGCGCGGCTGAGGCTGCCGCCGAGGAGGCCGCTCCCGAGCCCGCCGCCGAGGCGCCTGCGGCCGAGCCGGCCGAGCAGGCAGAGGCCGCCGAGGAGGTCGCGGCCGAGGCACCTGCCGACGAGCCGGCACCCGTGGAGGAGCCCGCGGCAGCCGAGGAGCCCGCAGCATCGGCGGAGGCCCCGGCGGAGGAGCCCGCTCCATCCGACGAGCCCGCCGCGCCGGAGGAGCCCCCGGCCGATGAGCAACCCACCGCGGACGCGGAGGCCCCGGCCGGCGAGGCCGAGGCGAGCGGCGACGCGGCGACCGACACCGAGAGCTGACAAAGCACGACACGACAGGAGCACGAGCACGATGGCGATGACGACCGAGGAATGGATCGAGGAGCTCAAGGGCATCTCGGTGCTGGAGCTCTCCGAGCGCATCAAGGCGCTGGAGGAGACGTTCGGCGTGACGGCGGCGGCACCCGTGATGGTGGGCGCCCCCGCGGCGGCGGGGCCGGCCGACGGCGGCGCGCCCGCCGAGGAGGAGCAGACCAGCTTCACCGTCAACCTCGACGCGGCCGGGGACAAGAAGATCCAGGTCATCAAGGTGGTCCGCCAGATCACCGGCCTCGGCCTGAAGGAGGCGAAGGACCTCGTCGACGGCGCGCCCAACGCGGTCAAGGAGGGCGTCAACCGCGAGGAGGCCGACAAGATCAAGGCCGACCTCGAGGAGGCCGGCGCGATCGTCACCGTCAAGTAGCCGGCCCCTGGAGGAGCCCCCGCTCGCCCGCGAGCGGGGGCGCATCCGGTAACGAGCCGCCCCCCGCGGTGGACCTCGCCCGGCCCGTCTGCTTTCTTCCCGCGCGGTGAGGCTGGTGGTCATCACCGCCGCCCTGCTCGGGCTGGCGGCAGCGGTCGCGGTAGGGCCGGCGCTCGGGGCCGTGGCGCACGGCGCGCCGGCCCGGCCGACGGCCGCGGTCCCGGCGCAGCCGGAGCCCGTCGGCTACGGCGACGCGATCATCGGGCAGGGGCTCGACCGCACCGGCGCTGCGGCGCTCGTCGACACCTCGGACGGCGGCGCGGGCGTCCGCATCGCGGTGCTCGACATGGGGTTCGGGGCGGACTGGCGCAACCGGCAGGCGCTGGGCGAGCTGCCCGCCAACCGCCAGCTCGTGCTCCGCTCGTTCGACGCGAGCGCCGGCCTCGCGGGCACCAACGCGTACACCAACCCGACGGACCACGGCGACCTGGTGGGGCAGACGGTCTACGACTACGCGCCCAAGGCCAGCTACTGGTTCGTCAACTACCACACGGTCGACGACTTCGTGGCCGCCGTGGACTGGCTGATCTCGCAGCGGGTGGACATCGTCGTCCACTCGAACAACTTCCTCGACGGGCCCTTCGACGGCACGAGCCCGGCCGCGCGCGCGGTGGACCGGGCCGCGGCGGCCGGCATCCTCTGGTTCAACTCCGCGGGCAACTACGCCCAGAAGCACTGGAGCGGCCCGTGGACGGACGCCACGGGCGACCGGGTCCTCGACTGGCCGGTCACCCCGGACTGGGAGATGGTCCACGACTCCGGCCGGCCGTTCACCTTCCACCTCTCGTGGGACAACCCGCCGGGGGCGCCCCCGTCCGACCTCGACCTGCAGCTGCAGCGCCTCGACTCCGGCGGCGTCTGGTCGACCGTGGCCTCCTCGACGGCGCGGCAGACCGACGCGGGCCCGGCGTCCGAGCGCATCAACGGCTGGCGCCCCGCAGCGACCGGGACGTACCGGCTGCGCGTGCTCCTCGCCGCCGGCCCGCCGCCGGCCGGACCGCTGACGCTGTTCAGCCGGGAGGACGACCTCTCGCCGATCGGCGGCACGGCCGCCGGGAGCGTCCCCACCCCCGCCGACGCCGACGGGAGCATCAGCATCGGCGCGACCGAGTGGCGGGGGAACGTGCTCAAGAGCTACTCGTCGCAGGGGCCGACCGCCGACGGGCGCATGAAGCCGGACCTCGCGGCCCCGACCGGCACGGCGCTCGCCGCCTCGGACGGGCCGAAGGAGGTCGGCGGCACGTCGAACGCGGCGCCCAACGCCGCCGGCGCCGCGGCGGTGGTCCTCTCGAGCGAGCGGGCTGCCGGGCTCAGCCCCACGGCGGCCGACATCCGCGCCCAGCTCGTGCAGAGCGCGCTCGACCTCGGGACCCCCGGGCCGGACATGGCGTTCGGGTTCGGCCGTGTCAAGGTCGACGACGACCCGCCGTCGGTGGACCCGGTGTCGCCGGTGCCGCTGCAGGCGGTCCACAGGTCGGTCCGGCTGCGCATCGGCGTCTCCGACGCGTCCCGGGTCGCCGAGTGGTCCGTCGCGGTGGACGGCCAGCGCCTCTCGGGGGCGCTCAACGACCAGGCCGTGGTCGGCGGCATCCTCGACACCCGCCGGCTCGCCGACGGCCTCCACGTGGTCCAGGTCAACGCCCGCGACTGGCCCGGAAACATCGCCACCCGGGTCTACGGGCTCGTCGTCGACAACACGCGGCCGACCCTCGCCGTGCGGCGGGTGACGCTGGGCCGCCGCCACGGGCCGGTGCGCCCGCGCGCTGTGACCATCGCGCTCAAGGCGACGGACGCCGTCGCTTCCCGCCTGCGGCTGCGCGTGGCCCTGGTCGCCCTGTCGGGCCGCACGGTCGCCTCGCGCGAGCTCAAGGTGCGAAGCGGCCGCGCGGTGGAGGTCGCGGCGGGGCGCCTCACCCGGGGGGTCTGGCGGGTCGACGTGTCGGTGGCGGACGCCGCCGGCAACGAGCGCTTCGTCCGGCGCCGCCTCGTCGTGCGCTGAGCCGCCCGGCATCTGGACGCGTCCGAGCCGATGTCGCAGAATCCGGTCGTCGTGGCAGCAACCAGTGCCGAAGGGGGAATGGAATGCCGCTTGACCCGGACGTGAAGAGCCGCCTGCGAGACAGGGTCTCGACCGCGAACAAGGCCAACGTGGGCGACGTGATCGCCGAGGTCACCGCCGCGCGCGAGGGCCTGGCGGAGGATGACAAAGACCACGCGCGCCTCGGCACCTGGCTCGAGGACCTGAGCGTGATCCAGGGCGGGGGCGTCCCCGGGAAGTTCTAGGCCTGGGATCTGCCGGCGCGCGCTGGCGCCGGCCCGAGCTCAGTCCTCGGCGCGCCCGGCGCCGGCCGGGAGCGTCGCGGTCGCGCGGCAGGTGAGGCCGGTGCGGCTCGTCGCGCGCGCGATCACCTGGTCCGCGCCGGCCAGGTCGGCAACCCGCAGCTCGACCGAGAACGAGCCGCTCGGGGCGCGGGTGACCCGCCGTCCCTGGACGGCGAGCCGCCGCTCATGGGTGATCACGACGTTCCACGCCACGCCGGAGCGGTTCTGGTCCACCTCGAACTCCACCTCGAGCCGGCCGCTGTCCGGCTTGACCGCGAGCTTCGAGGTCGCCCCCTTGCCGCAGCTGCCGGGCACGAGGACGCCGCCTGCGTCCCTGCCGCCCTGCCGCGCGAGCGCCAGGCTCGCGGGCGCCGCCGCGAGCACGGCGAGCGTGAGGGCGATGGTCCGGGAGCGTCGTGTCATCGGAGGTCTCTGAGTCCGTTCGGGGTCCACGAGGATGGTGGCGTGCCGGCGGTCCCGTCGGCAATGCGACTTTGGTCCCGCCGGCGTGCAGTCTCGTGGGCCTACTTGTGGTTCGGGCCGTCGTCCAGGCCGGAGTGGCGGACGTGGTTCGGGCCGTCGTCGGCGCCGCGCGCCTGCCGGATGTGCCCGGCGCGGTCGTCGGCGCCCCGCCGGTGGCGGCGGTGGTGGGCCTTGGCGACGTTCGGGCTCTTCACGACCTGGGCCGCGACGGGCTTGTCGACGCCGCGGTCGTCGCCGCTCTCGATCTCACGAGCGCTCGCGGTCCCGGCGACCGCGAGGGCGGCCACGCCGGCGAGGAGGGCGATGCGCATGGAGGCGCGGCGGCGGAGGGGGGTGCGATCGGTGTTCATGGGGCTCTCCCTTCGGGGCGATGTCGGCGAGGCCGGAGTGCCTCGCTGTCGTGTCGATACGGTCGCCCTCGCCGGGTATGAATCGCAATCGGACATTGGCCGTCCGCCGCGACGCGACCAAGGTCCCGCTCCCGAGTGGGACCCGCGTCAGCCGGCGGTGAGCCCCTCGCGCTCGGCCCACAGCGCCGCCTGCGTGCGGTCGGTCACGCCGATCTGCCGGAAGACCTTCGTGAGGTGCCCCTTCACGGTCTTCTCGCTGATCTCGAGGCGCCGCGCGATCTCCTTGTTGGCGTACCCGCGGGCCACCAGGACGAGCACTTCCCGCTCCCGGTCCGAGAGCCCCTCGAGCGGGTCCGGGGCCGTCCTCGCCGCGATCAGCGTGCGGGCGGCCGCGGGGTCGAGCGGGGAGCCGCCCTCGGCCGCCGTGCGGATGCCGCGCTCCAGCTCGTCCGCGGCGGTGTCCTTGAGCATGTATCCGAGCGCCCCGGCCTGCAGGGCGCCGAGGATGCGCCGCCGGTCGGAGAACGAGGTGAGGATGACGACGGCCGTGCCCGGCCGCGCGGCCATGATCCGCCGCGTCGCCTCGGCCCCGTCCATCACGGGCATCTCGAGGTCCATGAGGATCACGTCCGGCGTGAGCGATGCGGCAAGCGCCACGGCCTCCTCGCCGTTCGCCGCCGTGCCGACGACCTCGACGTCCTCGAAGGTCGAGACGAGCTCGCCGAGCCCGTCGCGGATGATCCCGTGGTCGTCGGCGATCAGGACGCGAATCATCTCGCGGGCACCTCCAGCACCAGTCGTGTCCCCTTGCCCGGCCGCGAGTCGACGGCCAGCGAGCCGCCGGCGTGGCGGGCCAGGTCCTCGAGCAGCGCGAGCCCGACGTGGCCGTCCTCGCGCCGCTCCGCCCGCTCCTCGGCATCGAACCCGCGCCCGTCGTCCTCGACCACGAGCCGGGCCAGCGGGCCGTCGCGCGCGACGTCCAGGCTGACCGACCGCGCGCCGGCGTGGGCCAGCACGTTGCGCGTGGCCTCCTGCGCCGCCCGGAACACGAGCGCCTCGGCCTCCGGGCTCATCGCCGCGTCCTCGGCGACGCCGACGCTGACCTCGATGCCGTGGGACGACAGCGGCGCGACCAGGTCGGAGAGCGCGGCCTCGAGCCCCTCGGCCTGGAGGTTCGGCGGGTGGATCTCGACCAGGAGGGTCCGCAGGTCGCGGATGCTGCCCCGCAGGCGGCCCACCGCGTCGCCGAGCACGCGGCGGAGCTCGTTCCCCGACGGCGGCGGCGAGCGGTCCGCCGCGGCCGCCAGCCCGAACTGGAGCCCGGCGAGGTTCTGGACGACCCCGTCGTGGAGGTCGGCCGCGATCCGCCGGCGCTCGACGTTCGACGACTCGATCGCCCGCGTGAGCAGCGCCTCGCGCTCACGCTGACCGCGCTGCATCCGCCGGGCCATCGACCACGCGAGCGGCACCTGGATCGCGAGCAGGAGCAGCACCGCGCCGATGAGCGCGGGCGCCATGGCCTTGAGCAGGCGCGCGACGTTCGAGGTCACGGAGCTGTAGCGCTGGTACACCTCGAACAGCAGCGGCTTGCCGCTCGGCGTGCGGATCGGCGCGTAGACCTCGAGCAGCCGCCCCTGCCCGCGCTCGAAGCGGTTCTCCGGCCGGCTCAGGTTGGAGAGCTCCGCCTCGGCCCCACCGTTGGCCAGCACGCCCTGCTCGTCCGGCCCGAGCGTGTAGCGCTGGCCGATCAGCTGCGGCTCGTCGGAGTAGACGATCTTGCCGTCGGGCGACCAGATCTTGACGCGCACGATGCGGTCGCTGTCGATCACCCGCTCCTGGACGACGCGGTCGATCGCCGCGATCGCCGCCGGGTCGCCGTGCACGAGGCCGTCGGTGACCTTGGGCTCGACGATGCCCTGGCCGAAGAGCGTGGCGAGCTCGCGCGTGTCGCGCTGGGCATCCCGCTGCGCGATGTCCCGCAGCACGAAGTAGCCCCCGGCCACCAGCACGGCGATGGCCGCCAGGCTGCCGATCACGAAGCGCAGCACGGCCGACCCCACGGACGGGGCGCGGGGGACGGATCTCGATGCGCTGTCCTCGCTCACGGTGCCTCCGGGCCTGCCGAAGGCCCGAGCGGATTATGGAGCCTCCGGTGCCTCGACCGGTCTAGCGCCGTCGCGAGGGCGGGCGCCCCCATGCGCTGCCGAGCAGGCGCTGCAGGCGCCGCGTCTCCGCGAGCGCGTTGACCGGCCGCCGGTCCGTCTGGGCCGCGTGCGCCCGCCGCAGCCGGCTGGCGCGCCCCTCCCGCGCCTCGACCCAGCGCTCGTAGTCGCTGATGAGCGACACCAGCGTGTCGGCGACCGCGAGCGCGTCCTGCTGGTCGACGATCGGCTCCCCGCGGAAGGTCAGCTCGCCGGCCGCGGTCACCCGCAGCTCGCCGCGCCCTGGGTCGATGGCCCGCATGCTCTCGGGCGAGAGGCGGATCTCGACGCCCTGCCAGTCCCGCTTGAGGACCCCGGGCTCGACGGCGGGCCGGAAGCCGTAGGCGCGAAGGCGCCGACGCTCGGCGGCCTGCGACAATGTCGCCTGCGCGGCCGAGAGCAGCGGCGCCAGCCGCTCGCCCCAGGTGACGCCGTCGTCGTCTGGGCCGGCGTGCGCGAATTCCGGAAGGGCAGACCCCACGGATGCAGTATGCACGCCCCTCCGGCCGGGTCGTGACGGCCCCCGGCCCACACGGCGTCGCGAGTGCCGGGCACGACTGGAAACGGTGTGCTACCCTGCCCGGTTGCGCCTTGTTCAGGCCTGCCCCTCTGCCGCCCCCCGAAAACCCCGCTCAGTCAGGAGGCCCCGCGACTTGAGCACCTCTTCGCCTGCCCGCGCCCGCCGGTCGTTCTCGCGTCTCAAGAAGGTGCTGGAGGTCCCGAATCTCATCGACATCCAGCGCAAGTCGTACGAGTGGTTCCTCAACGAGGGACTGCGCGAGACGATCGATGACATCTCGCCGATCATGGACTTCACCGGCACCCTCGCCGTGGAGTTCGGGACGTACACCCTCGGCGGGTGGGAGCCTGGGCTGCCGCTCGAGTACATCCAGCCGAACAACCCCATCAAGGAGTGCCGCGAGAAGGACCTGACCTTCGCCGCGCCGCTCACGATGGAGGTCAGCTTCATCAACCAGGAGACGGGCGAGATCCGCCGCCAGAAGGTCTTCATGGGCGACCTGCCGCTGATGACCGACTGGGGCACCTTCATCATCAACGGCACCGAGCGGGTCATCGTGACCCAGTTGGTGCGCTCGCCGGGCGCCTACGTCATGGAGCCGAAGGACCGCGAGAAGCAGGTCTTCATCGCGAACCTGATGCCGGCCCGCGGCTCGTGGGTCGAGCTCGAGATCGACAAGAAGGGGACCGTCAACGTCCGCATCGACCGCAAGCGCAAGCTGCCGGTCACCACGCTGCTGTTCGCCCTCGGCTACACGCGCGACGACATCCTGAACCTGTTCCCCCACCCGACGGACCCCTCGCGCGCGAACCCGTTCATCGAGATGACGCTCGAGCGCGACCCCACCGAGGGCGAGCCCGTGCGCGGCAAGAAGAACAGCCTCGGCGAGATCGAGGAGGTCGTGAAGGCCATCCAGGCGCTCGCCGCCGAGCTGGCGAACGCGCCGACCGACGAGCGCCAGCGGATCCAGGCCGACATCGAGAAGCTGGAGAAGAAGCTCGACCTGCGCGCGGGCGAGACCATGCAGCACGCGCTCATCGAGGTTTTCAAGAAGCAGCGCCCCGGCGAGCCGCCGACGGTGGACAACTCGCGCGCCCTGGTGCGCTCGCTGTTCTTCGACCCCAAGCGCTACGACCTCACCAAGGTCGGCCGCTACAAGCTGAACGCCCGGCTCGGGGCGGAGCTGCCCCCGACCGTCCGCACGCTGACCTCGCCGCGCTTCACGGCCGCGAGCGGCGGCATGAGCGACGACCTCGTGCGGCTCATCAAGGAGCTCGTGGACCTGCCGGTGCGCTACGGCGTGCCCGAGGACTCCAAGGACTTCGCCGCCGACGCGGCGACGCTCTCGCGTGACGAGCTCGTCCACGAGCTCGACGAGTACGAGCACTTCGGCAACCGGCGCCTGCGCACGGTCGGCGAGCTCATCCAGGAGGCGTTCCGCATCGGCCTGTACCGGATGGAGCGGGTGGTCCGCGAGCGCATGAGCACCGAGGACCCCGACGCCATCACCCCGCAGACGATCATCAACATCCGCCCGGTCGTCGCGGCGCTCAAGGAGTTCTTCGGCTCCTCGCAGCTTTCGCAGTTCATGGACCAGACCAACTCGCTGGCCGGGCTCACCCACCGCCGGCGCCTGTCCGCGCTCGGCGCGGGCGGCCTCACGCGCGAGCGCGCGCCGATCGAGGTGCGCGACGTGCACACGACCCACTACGGGCGCATGTGCCCAATCGAGACGCCGGAGGGCCCGAACATCGGCCTCATCGGCTCGCTCTCGAGCTACGCGACGGTCAACGAGTACGGCTTCATCCAGACCCCCTACCGCACCGTCGAGAAGGGCGTCGTCACGGACGAGGTCGTGCCGCTCGACGCCACGCAGGAGGAGCACAAGATCATCGCCCAGGCCAACGCCGACGTCGACGCCAAGGGCCGGCTCATCGGGCCGGTGCTCTGCCGGCGCGGGGGCGAGCCGATCATGGCCGACCCCAAGGACGTCGACTACATGGACCTCTCGCCCGAGCAGATCGTCTCGGTCGCGAC
>DATFWK010000247.1:0-27079 GCA_035259345.1 Miltoncostaeaceae bacterium
GACGAGCTGCGGCGGCTGCTCGGCGGGTCCTTCACCCTCATGGAGCTGGCACGCGTCTACGAGCGCGCCTCGGACTGGTACCTGCCGCTCGCGCGCCGCGTCGCCCCGCGGCAGCCGGACGCCTGGGACCCGGCGGTCGCCCTCGACGGCGCCTTCGCGATCTACATGCGGCGCGCGAGCGACGCCGAGGGGGCGTGAGCGACCCCGGGCCGCCGCCCGACGCGGCCCCCCCGCCGCCGGAGGCGCCCGGCGAGCCCGGCGGCGCGCCGTCGCGCGAGCGCCGGCCGTCGAAGCGCAGGATCACCGTCGGCCTGGCCGTGCTGATCGCGCTCCTGGCCCTGGTCGTCGGCGTCGTCGTCGGCTACGTGGCGCGGGGCGGCCCGGGGCCTGCGGCGCCGGTCACGCTGGAGCGCGAGGTCCCCGTGGTCACCGTCAGGACCCCGTAGGCCCACCGGCCGGCGGCGGGGCGGTCCAGAGGCGAAGGAGCTCCGGCGCGTCCGTCTCCCCGCGGTCGATCAGCGCGTGGATCTCCGGGAGCGCCTCGCGGCGCAGGTACACGTGGCGCTGGCCGACGCTGGGCTTCTCGCCCAGCAGGCCCGCCCGGATGAGCGCCTCCGCGACCGCACGTGCGTCGGCCCGCCCGTCGGCCGGGGCGCCCCGCAGCAGGTGGTCGAACTCGGTGTGGTACCCCGGGCCCACCTTCTTCATCCCGAGCAGCCGCCGGAGCACCCGGCGCGCATGGCGGCGGCGCGGGCACGGGTCGTCGTCGACGGAGACGGCGGACGCCTGCTCCGGCTCGGGCGCGGCGGGGCGGGGGTCCGCGAGCATGCCCAGGCGGCCCTCGACGCCGTCCGGGTATCCCGGCTCCTCGAGGCTCCACCCGTCCGCGAGGAGGGCGAGGGCGACGGTCACCGGATGCGCGCCCACGCCGGCGGCGAGCCGGCCGACCGCCGTGCCGCCGCCACCGCCGGGGCCGGGCGGCGGGAGCGGGATCGGGGCGCCGGCGGGGAGCGGCTCGGCCGGCAGGCGGCCGAGTCGCGCGCGGGCCGGAGCCGGGTGGGCGTCCTCCAGCGCGTGCTCGCCGAGCTCGGGCTCGATGCCGGGAAGCTCGAGCAGGACCCATCCATGCCAGTCGAGGAGCCGCGTCCGGGCCGGGTCCGCGCCGGCGTCGCGGGCCGCCCGGAGCGCGCGGAGGAGCGCCTGGGCCGGCCCCCGGGGAGCGAATGCGGCGGCCTGCGCGGCGCTCACCGGCAGGGCCCAGGCGACGTCGCCCCCGGCCGTGCGGCCGGACCAGGCCCAGAAGGTGTAGCTGCGCGCGTGGAGGTCGCGCGCCGAGAGCGCGAGCGTCTCCCTGACCGCCTCCTCCGGCTCCCCGCGGCCCCACGCCGGGAGCGCCCGAGCGACGGACTCCGGATCGCGGGCGAGGTCGGCGACGCCGAGGCGCCCGCCGGCGCTATTCCTCCTCGCCGTCCTCCCCGTCCTCCCCGGCGTCCTCGTCGAGGTCCTCGAGCGGCACGTCGCCCATCTCCTCGTCCTCGCCCTCGCCGATGAGCTCGTCCTCGAGCTCGTCCACGTCCTCGACGTCGTCCCCGACGTCGTCATCCCCCGCCTCGTCCCCGTCGGCCCCCTCGGCGGCGGCGGCGGGCGCCTCGGCCTCGAGCGCCTGCGCGAGCGCCGGCGTGACCGTGGCCTCGGCCTCCTCCTCGCCGTCGCCGTCGTCGTCCTCCTCCTCGTCGCCGAGGCCCTCGAGCAGCAGCGGGTCGGTCTCCATGAGGGCCGCCTCGAGCAGCTCGCGCTCGTCCGCGCGGCCGTCCGGGTCCCAGTGCACCGTGACCTCGCCGGCCAGGATCTCGGCCTCCGCGAGGGCGACCGGGTCGCGCGTGGCGATCTCGCCGGCCGCGCTCGGGGGCGGCGCGGACTCGGCGCGCAGCTCCGCCGGGTCGGCGGTGAGCCAGAGCGTGATCTGCCGGGCGCGCTTCGCGACCGCGTGGACGAGCGCGTACCGGGATCCGTCGACGTGCTCCAGCGCCTCGTCGAGACGGCGGCCATACAGCATGCGGGAACCCCCTCCTGGTCGATCGGCCGTCGGGCCGACGACGGATAGTACTATCCCGAGTGAACCGCCCGGGATTGCTGCGATCCGACGCAAGGAGGCCTCCCAGATGCTCGTACTGACGCGCAAGGCAAACCAGAGCATCATGATCGGCGACAGCATCGAGGTCTCCGTGCTGTCGGTGATGGGCGAGAAGGTGCGCCTCGGCATCCAGGCCCCTCGCGACGTGCCGGTCTTCCGCAAGGAGGTCTTCCTCGAGATCCAGGCGCAGGGGGGCCCGCGCGGGGACTCGACCGAGGAGGCGCTCGACCGGCCGCTCTGGATGATGGGGGAGCCGGAGGGGCCCGCGACCTAGCGGGCGAGCCCGGCGCCTACGCGCCGATCTGCGGCTCGGCGCAGATCTCGATGTGCACGGTCGTCGCCCCGGGCTCCGACCGCACGCCCAGGTTGTCGACGACCTGGCGGACGATCCACAGCCCGCGCCCCCGGCGGCCAAGCCGCTCGGGTGGGTGCGACCGGCGGATGCCGGCGTAGTCGAAGCCCTCGCCGGAGTCCGAGACCTCCACGACGAGCCGCCCGTCCGCCCAGGCCCGGACGCCGATCGGCGGCGCGCCGTGCTCCTGCGCGTTGGCGACCAGTTCGTCCAGGGCGAGCTCGACGTCGGCCGCCCGCTCGGCGAAGCCCGCCCGCTCGGCCATCGCGCGGATCGACTCGCGGACTGCGCGCACCTCGGCCGGGTCGCCACTCAGGGACGCCGTGTACTCGTCCACGACTCTCGGGCCGAGCCTTCCATCAACGGTTCCGTCCGATCTGGCCATGAAGGTCGCAAGCCTAGGCGTCGGGCGCTCGCACCGCCACCCCCGGGCGGGGGGTCCCGGACGAAACGCACTGGCCTTCTGTTCGTGTCGCGCGGGGGGCTGCCTGTACCATTGCCCGCCATGGGATCGGGGAGGATCGCCCGGCAGTGGGGGCCGGCCCGCTGGATGGCGCTCGTGGCAGTCGCCGCCTGCGCCGCCCCCGGCGTCGCCGCTGCCGACACCACGACGCCCGCGCCGCCCGCCGTCCCGCCCGCATCACCGGCCCCCCAGACGCCGGCTCCGCCGCCTGTCCTCCGGGCCGGCGTCATCGCGCCGGGCGTCTCGATCGCCGGGGTGGACGTGTCGGGCGACACGGCGCAGGGCGCCCGCGCCGCCGTGCTCGCCGGGGCGCTCGCGCCGAAGCTCAACCGGCTCGTGCTCGACCTGAACGGCCGCCGCTTCGGCATCGACCCCCGCGCCGCCGGCTACAGCGCCGACCTCGATCAGGCCATCCGCACGGCGCTGACCTACGGGCGCGCCAAGCCGGCCCGGCGGGTGAACGTGCCGCTGGCCGAGAAGGTGGACCGCAACCGCCTGCGGGCGCTGCTCGACCTGAAGGCCAAGGACGTCGCGCTGGTGCCGGTGGACGCGACGGTGAGCTTCCGCAACGCCAAGCCGTTCGTGCGGCAGGCCCGGCTCGGCGAGACCGTGGACCTCGACAGGGCGGTGGACCTGGTCGCCGGCGCCCTGGTCACACGCCGCCACCCGGCGTACCCGCTTCCGATCCACCGCGTGCGGCCCGCCGTCGGCAGCATCGGCTCCATCGTCGTGGTGAACCGCGAGACCCTGCGCCTCTCGCTCTACAGCGGCGACCGCCTCGTGCGCACGTTCCCGGTGGCGACCGGGATGGCGAGCTTCCCGACCCCGCGCGGGCAGTTCAGCATCGTGAACATGCAGCGCAACCCCACCTGGCTTCCGCCGAACTCGTCCTGGGCGAAGGGGCTCGGGCCGGTCCCGCCCGGTCCCGGCAACCCGCTCGGCACGCGGTGGATGGGCACGTCGGCCCCCGCGGTCGGCATCCACGGGACGCCCGCCTCGAGCTCGATCGGCACCCACGCCTCGCACGGCTGCATCCGCATGTACATCCATGACGCGGAGTGGCTCTTCAACCGGGTCCAGGTCGGGACGCCGGTCCTGATCGTCTAGCCCCGGCCCGTCAGGCTTGCGGCGGCGCGCCGTTCAGGGAGGCGGCGATCCGTGCCGCATCGGCCGGGGGCAGGAGCGCCCGCACGACGGTCCCCTCCGGGCCCGGCTCCTGCTCGACGTCGCGCCCGGCCGCGTAGATCGCCGCGAGCACGGAGCCCTCGCGGTAGGGCACGAGCAGCTCGACGGGCACCAGCCGCGAGCGGGCGAAGTCGACCAGCCGTGACCGCAGGGCGTCGAGCCCCTCGCCGGTTGCGGCCGAGACCATGACGGCGTCCGGATGGCGGTTCGCGAGCGCGGCGCGGCCCTCCGTGTCCACCTCGTCCACCTTGTTCAGGACCAGGAGCCGCGTGCGCTCGACGGCGCCGATCTCGTCGAGCACGGACTCGACGGCCGCTGCGCGCGCAAGGCGGCGCTCCTCCGGCTCCGCGGCGTCGGCAACGTGCAGGATCAGGTCGGCGTCGCGCGTCTCCTCGAGCGTGGACTTGAACGCCTCGACCAGCTCATGGGGCAGGTTGCGGATGAAGCCGACCGTGTCCGACAGGAGGAAGCGCGTGCCGTCGACCTCGAAGGCCCGCGTCGTCGGGTCGAGCGTCTCGAACAGCGCGTCGTCCACGGCGACCGCGGAGCCGGTCAGCGCGTTCATGAGCGTGGACTTGCCGGCGTTCGTGTACCCGGCGAGCGCGATGCGCAGCGTGGTGGCGTCGAGCCGGCGGCGCCGCATGACCTGCCGCGAGCGCTCGAGGTCGCGCAGGCGCGATCGCAGGACGCCCATGCGTGTGCGCAGGATGCGCCGGTCCGACTCGAGCTGCGTCTCGCCCGGGCCGCGCGTGCCGACGCCGCCGCCCAGGCGCTCGAGGTGCTGCCAGAGGCCCTCCTGCCGGGCGTACAGGTACTCGAGCTGCGCGAGCTCGACCTGCAGCTTGCCCTCGGCCGTGGTGGCGTGGAGGGCGAAGATGTCGAGGATCAGGCCGGTCCGGTCGACGACGCGCGTGTTGAGCCGGTCCTCCAGGATCCGCTGCTGCGACGCCGTGAGGTCGCCCTCGGCGACCACGACGTCGATCTTCCGGTCGTCCATCCACTCGACCAGCTCCTCCAGCCGGCCCTTGCCGAGGAACGTCCGCGGGTCCGGCGCGGCGCGATGCTGCACGAGCTCCCACACGACCCCCGCGCCCGCGGTCCGCAGGAGCTCCCGCATCTCCGTGAGCCGGTCCTGCTCCTCCTCCGGCCGGGCAGCCATCGAGGCGATCACGACGGCGCGCTCCTCGCGCTTGGCGGTCACGAACGGCCGCTCCGGCCGCTCCTCGCGCCGGGCCCTGCCGCGGTAGGTGCGCTGCAGCTCGCCCATCAGGCGATCATGACAGCGGCCCTGGCGCCCGGGACCGGCTGCTCACTTCGGCTGCGCCCCGAGCGCCGTCGCCAGGCGGGCGACGGCGGTCTCGACGACGTCGTCCGGGACGCCGCCCTCCGAGCGGGCGAAGAGGCTGACGTCCCCGACCGCGAACGAGAGCGCGGCAGCGGCGTCGGCGCCCGAGCCGGCACGGGCCCCGCGGCTGCCGCCGATCTGGCGCGGCGTCCAGGCCGATGAGCTCCCGCGGTTCAGGAGCTCCTCCGCGGCATCGGCGCCGATGCTGAGCGCCGTGTCGTGGTCGGGGTACCGCGCGACCACCACGACCAGGCTGCGGTCGCCCGGGCCGCGCCACGAACGGGTGGCCGCCTCGCCCAGGCCGACGTCGTCGAGCTGCTTCGCGACCGCCGCGTCCGGATGGCCGACGAGCGCCTCCTGGACCTCGGGCGCGCCGGCCCGGTGCCCGGGCACGGCGTCGGTGAGGCCGTTCGGCGTGGGCAGGATCTGCACCAGCCGCAGCGGCGGCACGTCCGGCGTCGTCCCGCCGCCCCCGCCCGTGCCGCACGCGGCCAGCGCCAGCACCGGCAGGGCGGCGAGGGCTGCGAGGACGAGGCGGCGCGAGCGGCCCACGCTCCCAGGATAGGCCTCCGCACGGCTCTCTCAGAGCCTTAACGCAGCCTCAATCATCCTTGACGAAGGGCTGGGACGAGCCATCGCTAAGATACGCCTCGCGGGACGACCTTCCGGACAGCGTCCTGTAAAGGAGCAGACCAGAATGAACGTCGGCGCCCAGAAGGCTGCCAACACCCTCAAGACCTTCATCCTGCTCGCCGCGCTCACCGCGCTTCTGCTGGTGATCGGCGGGCTGATCGGCGGCACCAGCGGCATCGTGCTGTTCGCGGTGATCGCCGTGATCTTCAACCTCGCCATGTACTGGTTCAGCGGCCCCATCGCGCTCAAGATGAACCACGCGCAGGCGGTCTCCGAGCAGGAGGCCCCGGAGCTGCACCGCATGATCGCCCAGCTGGCCACGCGGGCCGGCGTGCCGAAGCCGAGCGTCTACATGACGCCCGCCGAGCAGCCCAACGCGTTCGCCACCGGCCGCAACCCGAAGCACGCGTCGATCGCGGTGACACAGGGCATCATGCGCGCGCTCTCGCCGCGTGAGCTCGAGGGCGTGCTGGCCCATGAGATGTCGCACATCCGCAACCGCGACATCCTGATCGCGAGCATCGCCGCCATGATCGCCGGCGCGATCGCGGCCATCGCCAACTTCCTCCAGTTCTCGTTCCTCTTCGGCGGCGACGACGACAGCGGGCTCGGGTTCATCGGGACGATCGCGACGATCATCCTCGCGCCGATCGCCGCGGCGATCATCCAGTTGGCGATCTCGCGCCAGCGCGAGTTCCAGGCCGACGCCACCGGCGCGCAGCTGATCGGCGATCCCAACCCCCTCGCCGACGCGCTCGAGACGCTGGAGCGCGGGTCCGAGGTCATCCCCATGCAGGTCAACCCGGCGGCGGCGCCCATGTACATCGTGAACCCGCTCGCGGCCTTCGGCGGGCGCGGGGTCACGAAGCTCTTCTCCAGCCACCCGGCCACGGCCGAGCGGGTGCGGCGGCTCCGCGCCATGACCGGCCTCCTGACCACGGCGCCGAGCTACGCGTGAACATCCGCGAGGAGGTCGCGCGCCTGGTCGGGACCGAGTCGGCGGCGCACAAGCGTCTCATCGAGTACGTCGTCCGCCAGCTCCACACCGGGCGTGACCTCGCCGACGTGCTCGAGGACCCCTACATCACCAACCGGGCGTCGCGTCTCGATGTGCGTGCGCTGCTCGAGGAGCCGGAGGTGGTCGAGGCCGCCGGCCCGGACGCGATCGCGGGCCTGCGGGCCGATCTCGACGCCCTCCTGGGACCGGAGGCGTAAACTCCCGGAAGGACGGCAGTTACCAGAATGACGAACGGCGGGCTTCGGCCCGCCGGTTCGCGTCGCCGTCCCAGACCGCTCGGGGGGGCGGCGACGTGTCGACGTTCCTGGAGGAAAATCAGACTCTGATCCTGTTCGCCCAGGGTCTCGTGTTCTTCGCCCTGGGCTTCGCCGTCTGGATCCAGCGCCGGCGGGCGACCCGCCTTACGCTCACGTCGTCGCTCATCTGGCTGGCCGGCTTCGCCTTCGTGGAGTCGCTCGCGGTCTGGGGCTACGTCTTCGTCCCGATCCAGGACAGCTACGCGGGCCACGGCGTCATCGACGTGCTGATCGTGCTCCGGGCGCTCCTGCAGACGACCGCCTTCCTCTTCCTGCTGGCCTTCGGACTGCGGCTGGTCGGCCTCGGCTCCGTGGAGCGGGCGGCGTTCACGTTCGGCGCCTGCCTGGTGTGGCTGGGCATCCTGGGCGTCGGCGCCATCGTCGCCCTGAACGCGGGCTGGGACGTCGGCCAGTGGGAGCGGTCGGTCGAGGCCGCGGCACGCCACCTCCTCCTGCTGCCGGGCGCGCTGCTCGCGGCCTGGGGCCTCTGGCGCCATCGCGAGGAGCTCTCGAGCGCCGGGATGCCGGGCATCAAGCCCTACGCCGCCGCGGCCGCCGGCGTGCTGGTCGCCTACGCCGTCGCCGCCGGGATCGTCGTCGACTACACGGCCTGGGCCCCCGGCGGGGCGCTGGCGGACGGCGACCGCTACGCGGCGATGGGCCTCTGGCTCTCGGCCGCGCGCGGCGTGCTCGGCCTGGTGCTGGCCGTGCTCGCGATCAAGCTGCTCGAGACCTTCGACGTCGAGGTCACGCAGCGCATGGAGGCCCTCGATCGGGCCCGAGCCGTGGCCGAGGAGCGCGCGCGCTTCGGCCGCGACCTCCACGACGGCACGATCCAGTCGCTCTACGCCGCAGGGCTGCACCTGGAGTCGCTCGCGATCCGCAGCGACGACGCGACCGTGCGCCACGAGGTGCGCGACGTGGTCGACGGCCTGAACCGGACGATCGCCGGAATGCGCGACTACATCCGGGCGCTCCGCCAGCCCCCCTCGACGCCGGCCCGGGTGGCCGAGCACCTCGAGGACCTCGCCCGCCGCTTCTCCGCTGAGACCGGCCTGGAGGTGGAGTTCACCGCGACCGGCGTGGGCGCGTCCGGCCCGCTGCCGGACGAGGCCGGCGAGCACCTCGAGCAGATCGTGCGGGAGGCCCTGTCGAACGCCGCGCGCCACGCCGGGCCGTGCCACGTGCGGGTGCGCCTGGCCTTCGCCCCGGACGAGCTCGACCTCGAGGTCGTGGACGACGGCTGCGGCCTGGGCGACTGCGAGGGCAACGGGAACGGGCTGAAGAACATCCGCGAACGGGTGCGGCGCCTGGGCGGCCGCGCGGCGTTCGAGCGGCGCCCCGACGGCGGCACGCGCGTCGCGCTCGCGATCCCGCTCGACATCGAGGCGCCGGCGCGCGAGCCGGAGCTCCTGCCCGAGGAGGCCGCGCGATAGCCGTCTCGGACCCCATCCGCGTCCTCATCGTCGACGACCACGCCGTCGTGCGCATCGGGCTGCGCCAGCTGCTGAGCCACGCCCAGGGCTTCCGGGTGGTGGGCGAGGCCGGCTCGGTGGCCGAGTCGCTCTCGATGACCGACCAGGCCCGGCCGGACGTGGTGCTGATGGACGTTCGCCTTCCGGACGGCAGCGGGGTCGAGGCGTGCCGGCGCATCAAGAAGGAGCACCCGGACACCCGGGTGGTGATGCTCACGTCCTACTCGGACGAGGAGGCCATCGTCGGCTCGGTCATGGCCGGCGCCAACGGCTACCTGCTCAAGCAGGCGGACGCCGACGCGCTGACGAAGGCCATCCGGGACGCCGCCTCCGGCGCCTCCTCGCTCGACCCCCGCGCGGCGGGCACGCTGCTCACCCAGTTCCGCGAGCTCTCGGCGAAGCAGGCCGAGGCCGAGCTCGCCGGGCTGACCGACCGGGAACGGCGCATGCTCGCGCTGATCGCGGAGGGCTACACCAACCGGGCGATCGGCGAGGTGCTGCACCTCTCGGAGAAGACCGTGCGCAACCACGTGAGCCAGTTGCTGCGCAAGCTCGGCTTCCAGCGCCGCTCGCAGGCCGCCGCGTGGGCCGGCCAGCGGCGACTGGAGCTGCCGCCCGAGTAGCTCAGCCCGGGCGCCGCGCCTCGCGTGCGGGCGCCAAGGGCCCGATGCCGAGGTCGAGCTCGCGGTCTGCCCAGCCCATCCCGGCCGCGACGAGCGGCGCGAGGGGCGGGCCGGCGGGCGCGCGGCCGGCAGCCGGCTCGAAGCGCACGAACCCGCCGACGTTGGACGGCCCGGCGAGCACGGTCGCGTCCGGCTCCTCGCCGGGCTCGCTCCGGCGGTACACGCCGTCCTCCCGAACGAGCGGGTGCTCGCCTTGGCCGGAGGAGATCGCCTTCGTTGCCAGCCACCCGCCGCCCCCGCGGACCCTGTCGGCGGCGGCGACGAGCCCGGACTCGAGGGCGGCGGCCGAGAGCGGCGGACGGGCGCCCTCGATCAGCGCCTGGTTGGCCAGGTTCATGTCGAGGCCGGCCATGCCGCGCGTGAGCACCTCCATGCCGATGCCGTAGCGCGGGTTGACCTCGGTCGGGACGAAGCCGTCGTCCCCGAGCACCCCATCCAGCGTGAAGACGCCGCGGAAGCCGACCCGGCTGCGCAGCGCCTCGCCGACCCGCCGCGCGGCCGCGCGCATGGCCTCCCGGTCCTCCTCGGGCGGGTCCCAGTACGTGGCCGCCCCGCAGTAGCGCAGGAGGGGCGGCGCTTGCGCGCGGAGCACGACCATCTCGACCGGGCGCACGGCCGCGACGCCGTCCGGCACCACGATGCCGTGGACGCTGCACGGCACGCCCTCGACGAAGGGCATCACCCGGACGCGTGCGCCCATCGCCCGCAGGCGCTCGATCGCCTCGGCCTCGTCGGCCGGCCCGCGCACCCACCGCGTGCCGGTCGCCCCGCCGTGGAATCCGTCGCGCGCCTCGGCGGCCCAGACCGTGCCCGCGCCGCGGTCGAGCCGGGCGGCGGCGCTCCGCAGCGCCTCGGCCTCCGCGGGCACGACGGCCGACGGAGCGTGCGGGACGCGCGCCTCGTCCCAGATGCCGTCGGCCAGCAGCTTGTCCTCCAGGGCCACCCACTCCGGCGGGCGATGCCCCCAGATCCGCCGCCCGGCCATCTGCGCCGGCAGGACGCCGAGGGCGAACGGCACGACCACGAGAGCACGCCGTTCGGGGTCGTGGCGCTCGATCGCCGCGAGCGCCTCCGCGGGCGGATGGGCGACGAGGCGCTCGCCCGCGCGGATCTCGGCGAGGATGTCCGGGACGCGCTCCTCGACCACGATCCAGTCCGCGTCGGCCGGGTCCGGCTCCGGGCCGCTGCCGCGGCCGTGCGCGACGATCAGCGGCCGGGTGCCGGCCAGGTCACCCAGGCGGCGGGCGACCCTCCCCCCCGCCGTGAGGTGGAAGCCGGCCAGGACGAGCGGGCGGCCGCGGACCTGGGCGGCGACGGCGTCCATCAGCGCCTCGGGGTCGATCGGCGCACGCTACGCCGGCCCGGGGGCGCCTGCTACCGTCGGCGCGTGGCCGTCATCGAGCTTCGGCCGCCGCTCAGCGACCTCGCCGGCGGCACGCGCGAGCACCGGGTCGGAGGCGCGACGGTCGCGGAGGCCCTCGCCGAGCTGGAGCGGGCTCATCCCGGCCTGGCCGGCTGGATGCGGGACGAGCGCGGCCGCGTGCGCCGTCACGTGAGCGTCTTCGTCAACGGCCGCCAGAGCGGCGGCGAGGAGGCCCTCGCCCCCGAGGACCGCGTGGCCATTGTCGGGTCGGTGTCCGGCGGCGAGCCCATGCCGGGCCTGCTCGTGGGGACCCGCAAGGGGCTCGTCCTGCTGCCGGGCGACGGCGGGGCCCTGCGCCGCCACTTCGAGGGGCAGGAGGTCTCGTTCGCGGCCGCGGACCCGCGGAGCGGCCGGGTGTTCGCCGCGACCGTCCACGGGCAGTACGGCCCCCGCCTCTTCTGGAGCGACGACCCGGACGCCGGCTGGGAGCAGTGCAACGGCCCCGTGTTCCCCGAGGGCGAGAGCGCGGCGGTCGAGCGGGTCTGGATCGTCCGCGAGGGGGCGGCCGAGGGGGAGCTCTGGGCCGGGGTCGCGCCGGCGGCGCTCTTCCGCAGCGGCGACGGGGGCCGCTCGTGGGAGCTGGTGCGCGGGCTCTGGGACCACCCGCGGCGCGCCGAGTGGTCGCCGGGGGCGGGCGGCATGTGCCTCCACTCCATCTGCCCGTGGCCGGGCGACCCGGCGCGGCTGGCGGTCGCCGTCTCGGCCGGCGGCGTCTGGCTCACCGAGGACGGCGGCGCGACCTGGCGCGAGGGCGTGGACGGCATCGTCGCCAGGTACCTTCCGGAGGAGGCGCGGGCCGGCTCGATCCAGCTCTGCGTGCACAACATGCACCGGCACCCGGCTCAGCCGTCCACCATGTACCTCCAGTTCCACGGCGGGGTCTACCGCTCGGACGACGCGGGGGAGAGTTGGAGCGACATCGGGGCCGGCCTGCCGAGCGACTTCGGCTTCCCGATGGTGCTCGACCCCGCCGACCCCGATCGCGCGTTCGTCATCCCGCTCAACGGCGACTTCGACCGCGTGACGGCCGGGGGCAGGGTGCGGGTGTTCGAGACCCGCGACCGCGGGTCGTCCTGGGAGGAGCGGCCGGACGGCTTCCCCGCGCAGGGCTGGCTGACGATCCTGCGCCAGGCCTTCTGCGCCGTCCCCGCCGACCCGCTCGCGCTCGCCTTCGGCGCGACCTCGGGCGAGGTGTTCGGGTCCGTGGACGGCGGCGCGACGTGGCGCAGCGTCGCCCGCGACCTGCCGCCGGTGCTCTCCGTGCGCCCGGCGCCGTCCTGACCGAGGTGCAGGATTCGGAGGGACGAAGGAGAAACGCAAGCAAGCCCAATTCCTTTCTCGCCAGGGGTGCCCGATGGCAAGAGCGGCACGCGTCCTCGTCCTCGCGAACCAGAAGGGCGGGGTCGCGAAGACGACGACAACGCTGAACCTGGGCGTCGCGCTCCATCAGCGCGGCCTGCGGGTGCTCGCGGTCGACCTCGACCCGCAGAGCAACCTCTCGATGAGCCAGGGCATCGACGTCGAGGCCCTGAAGACGACGATGTTCGACGTGCTCGCGCACGGCGCCTCGCTCGCGGAGGTGATCCACGCCCGTGAGGTGGACGTCGCCGTCGCCGGCATCGAGCTCGCCGGGGCGGAGATGGCGCTCTCGGGGATGATCGGGCGCGAGCGCGCGCTCGAGCGGGCGCTCAAGCCCTTCAAGGACCTCTACGACTACATCCTCATCGACACGCCGCCCTCGCTCGGCCTGCTCACGATCAACGCGATGGTGGCCGCCGACGGGGTGATCGTGCCGGTGCAGTGCGAGTACCTCTCGCTCCGGGGCCTCGCCCAGCTACGGCAGACGCTGGCCCAGGTGCGGGAGCACCTCAACCCGCGCGTGCGCATCGTCGGCATCGTCCCCACCATGTACGACGGGCGCACGGTGCACGGGCGGGAGGCCCTGGCACTGCTCGAGGAGAACTTCGGCGACCTCGTCTACGAGACGCGGATCGGCAAGACGATCCGCTTCGCCGAGGCGCCGGTGCAGGGCCAGAGCATCCTGGCCTTCGACCCGGGCAGCCAGGCGGCGCGCTGGTACCGCCGCCTCGCGGAGGAGGTGCTCGCCGCGGACGGGCGCGAGGCCCCGGCCGGAGCGAGGGCGGCATGAACCCCCGGCGCCCCAGCATGCGGGAGGGGCCGCTCTCCGAGCTCTTCCGGCGGACCGACGAGGAGCGCCCGACCGAGCGCGACCTGCCCGCCTGGGGCCGCGAGGCGCCCAGCCCGACCCCGGAGCGCTCCGGCTACCTGGCGGTTATCCGGTGCGTCGGCGTCGGCGGCGCCGGCGTCAACGCGGTCAACCGCATGATCGAGGCCGGCATCCGCGGCGTCGAGTTCATCACGATCAACACGGACCGCCAGTCGCTCGATCGCAGCGAGGCGGACGTGCGCCTCCCGGTCGGGCTGGAGCTCACGCGCGGCCGCGGCACCGGCGGCGACGCCGCGCTCGGCGAGCACGCGCTCCGCGAGAGCGAGGACCACATCCGCCGCGCCCTGCGCGGGTCGGACCTGGTCTTCATCGCCGCCGGCGAGGGCGGCGGCACCGGCAGCGGCGGCGCGCCGGTGGTCGCCAAGCTCGCCCGCGAGATGGGGGCGCTCACGATCGCGGTCGTCACGCGGCCCTTCGAGTTCGAGGGCGCGCGGCGCACCCACGTCGCCGACAGCGGCATTGACGCCCTGCGGGAGCAGGCGGACACGATCATCGTGATCCAGAACGACCGGCTGCTCGGGGTGCTCGACCGGCGCGTGAGCATGGTCGACGCCTTCAGCGTCTGCGACGACCTCCTGCGCCAGGGCGTCCAGGGGATCACGGACATGATCACGCTGCCCGGCCTCATCAACCTGGACTTCGCCGACGTGCGGACCGTCATCCGGGGCGCGGGCACGGCGCTGCTCGGCATCGGCTACGCGAGTGGCGTCAACCGCGCGGAGGAGGCGGCCGCGTCGGCCATCGCTTCCCCGCTCCTCGAGACGCCCATCGACGGCGCCCGAGGCATCCTGCTGGGGATCACCGGCGGGCCGGACCTGTCGCTGCTCGAGATCAGCCGCGCCGCCGAGGTGGTCGCGGAGGCCGCGGACCCGGAGGCCAACATCATCTTCGGCGCGACCGTGGACCCGGACCTGGAGGGCCGCGTCTGGGTGACCGTCGTCGCCGCCGGGTTCACCGGGCGGCGGGCCGCGCCGCCACGGCCCATGCCCACGCCCGAGCGTGCCGCGGCCGCGCCGCCGCCGGCGCGACCGCCCGGCGGAGCCCTGCCGTACCCGGCCTCCGCCCCGGGGGACGGGCTCGCCGAGCCCCCCGAGCCGCCGGACCTCTCGGCGCTGCCGCCCGCGGAGCCCGGCGAGGACGCCGGCGCCACGCGCGCCATCCCGCTGCCGGAGCGGACGAACGGCCTGCTCAGGAGCCCCGAGCAGCAGCCGGAGGAGGGCGGGTAGGCGCGTCCCCCCGGCCCGTGGCCGTGGTGGCCGCGGGCCACCCGGAGACGGCGCGGGCGGGAGCCGAGGCGATCGCGCGCGGCGGCAACGCCGTCGACGGCGTTGTGGGCGCCGCTTACGCAGCGGCGGTGGCCGAGGGCCTCCTGACCGGCCCGGCGGCGGGCGGGTTCCTGCTCGCGTGCGAGCCCGGCGGCCGTCCGACGCTGCTCGACTTCTTCGTCGCGGCGCCCGGGCTGGGCCCGCGCGGGCGGCCGCTCGATCCGGACCGGCTCGACTCGTTCGAGGTGCCGTTCGGCGACGCCGAGCAGGTTTTCCACATCGGCCCGGCGTCGGTGGGCGTGCCCGGGATGGTGCCGGGCCTGGCCGAGGCGAGCGCCCGGCTCGGGCGGCTCGCCGCGGCCGACCTCGTGGCCCCGGCGGCGGCGCTGGCGCGGCGGGGCGTGACCGTGACGGCGGAGGTGGCCTACCTGCTCGAGATCCTCGAGGCCATGATCACCCGCCGGCCGGAGTGCGCCGCGATCTGGGCGCCGGAGGGCCGCACCCCCCGCGTGGGCGAGCGGATCCTCCAGCCGGAGCTGGCCGAGAGCCTCGAGGAGATCGGGCGAAGCGGAGCGGCCGCGATACGCGACGGGCCCCTCGCCCGTGCGCTGGTCGCCTACCTCGAGCGCGAGGGCGGCCTGGTCACCAGCGAGGACCTCCTCGCCTACCGGGTCGAGGAGCGCGTCCCGCTGGAGGTGGGCCACGGCGAGGTGACCGTCGTCACGAACCCGCCGCCCTCGTCCGGCGGGGTCCTGATCGCGGTCGCGCTGCGCGAGCTCGCCGGCTGGGAGGGCGGTGACGTCGGCTTCTATCGCGCCGTGGGCCGGGCAGGGCGGGCGGCCAACGCCTACCGGACCGCGGCCTTCGCGGAGGGCATCCGCGACCCGGGCTACGCCGCCGCGCTCGTCGAGGGCCTGGTGTCGCGCCGGCCGACCGGCACCACCCACGTGAGCGCGGTGGACGCCGAGGGCGGCATGGCCAGCCTCTCGTCCTCGAACGGCTCGGGCTCGGGCGTGGTGGTCCCGGGCACGGGCCTCTTCCTCAACAACATGCTGGGCGAGCAGGACATCAACCCGGGCGGCTTCGGGCGGCTCGCGGCGGGCGTGCGCATGACCTCGATGATGGCCCCGACGCTCATCCTGCGCCGCGGCGAGCCGGTGCTGGCGCTGGGCTCGGCGGGCTCGAACCGCCTCCGCTCTGCGATCCTGCAGACAGTGGTCAGTATCGTGGACTGCGGGCTCGGCCTCGGGGCGGCGGTCGCCCGCCCCCGCGTCCACCCGGAGGGCGACGGCGTCGACGTCGAGCTGGGCGTGCCCGAGGAGGCGGTCGCCGCGCTCGAGGCCGATGCCCACCGCATCCGCCGCTGGGGGCGGATGAACCTGTTCTTCGGCGGCGTGTCGGTTGCCGGCCTCGGGCCGTCCGGGCTCGAGGGCGCCGGCGACCCGCGCCGCGGCGGGGCGGCGGCCGGGGTGCTCGCCGACGGCCGCGTCGTCGACCTGTGACCGGAATGCGCGTCCAGGCCGGCGGCACCGAGTGGGTGCTCGAGCCGCAGCCGCTTCGCACCTCGCTCAGCGACGCGGCCCCGAAGCTCTGGGGCCTCCAGGTGCACGTGCTCCGCGACGGCGAGCTGGTGGGCGTGAAGACCTGCTTCGTCGGGCGCATCGGCGTCCACGCCCGCGACCCCGGGGCGCCGGACGCCCCGCTCGAGCGCCTGCTGCCGGTGCTGCACGAGATCGCGCTCGGCAAGGTCCGGGAGCGCCTCGAGGCCGGCGACCCGGGCGACGAGATCCTGTTCGCCTGACCACCGACCACGGCCCGGCGCCGGCCGGTCGATAGGGTCCACGGCCGCCATGCTGCATCTCTCCGACCTCGGCGTCCTGCTGGTCATCCTGCTGGCCGCCGCTCTCCTCGCCTCGCGCCTCGGCCTCTCGGCGATCCCGATCTACATCGGCGCCGGGATCCTCTTCGGCCCGAACGAGCCCCACCAGATCGTGCTGATCTCGGGCTCCGAGGCCATCGACCTGCTGGCGCACCTCGGGGTCGTGCTGCTCCTGTTCTTCCTCGGGCTCGAGTTCTCGTTCGAGCGCATCTCGCAGGCACGCCACCTGCTCGCCGTCGGCGGGGGCCTCGACCTCGCGCTGAACGGCGCCGTCGGCCTGGCGGTCGGCGTCGCGCTGGTGGGGTGGGGCGTCGAGGCCGTGCTCATTGCGGGCCTGCTCTACGTCTCGAGCAGCGGCATCATCACCCGCGCGCTCTCCGACCTCGGCCGTCTGGCGAACGACGAGACGGACCTCGTGCTCGGCATGCTGGTGTTCGAGGACCTGGCGATCGCCGTGTTCCTCGGGGTCGTGGCCGCGCTCGTCGGGGGCACCGCGGTCAGCGCCGGCCAGATCGTGCTCACCGTGGCGGTGGTCCTCGTGTTCGTGGCGGCGTTCCTCTTCCTCTCCCGCCTGGCGCCGCGGGTGCTCGACCGGGTGACGCCGTCCCTCTCGCGCGAGCAGCTCCTGCTCGGCTCACTGGCGGTCGCGGTCGGCTCGGCCGGCCTGGCAGAGGCCGCGGGCCTGAGCGAGGCGATCGGCGCCCTCCTGGCCGGCGTGCTCCTGTCCGGGTCCGCCGTCCGAGACGAGATCGAGCGCCAGCTCCTGGGCCTGCGGGACTTCGCCGCCGCGATCTTCTTCTTCGCCTTCGGGCTCTCCGTGGACCTCGGCCAGGCGGACCGGGTCTGGTGGTGGCTGCTCGCGGCCGTCCCCGCGGCCATCGCCGCGAAGATCGTCGGGGGGTACCTCGCCGGGCGCCTGACGGGCTTCAGCCGCCGGCGCAGCCTCGACACGGGCGCCGCGCTGGTCGCGCGCGGGGAGTTCTCGATCATCCTCGCCCAGCTCGCCGTCGGCGGGGCGACGCTCGACGCCGCCTTCCGGGCGAAGATCGAGCCGTTCGCCGGGCTGATGGTCGTGGTCACCGCGGCGGTCGGGGTGCTATTGATGCGTGAGTCCCGCCGCGTCGGACGCGTGCTCTTCCCGCTCCGGCAGGCGCCCGGCCGCCCCGCGACCGAGGGGGAACAGTGATGGAAGTGAAGGAGACCCGGCTGCCAGGGGTCGGCACGAAGTTCGCGATGCGGACCGCCCGCGGCGAGCGGGTCGTGGCGATCGTCCACATGGACGGCATGCGCGAGGTCTGCCACACGGTCGGCGAGGACGACGCCCACACGATCACCCTGAACGACGAGGAGGCGCGCCAGCTGGGCGCGATCCTGGTCGGCGCGGTCTACCGGCCCCAGCTCGTCGAGGACCTCGAGCTCGCGGTGCGCGACCTGGTGCTCGAGTGGATCCCGATCCCGCCGGGCAGCCCGCTCGACGGCCTCACCGTCGCCACGTGCCGTATCCGCTCGACCACCGGGGCGACGATCGTGGCGATCCTTCGCGACGAGCACTCGGTGGCCGTTCCGCACCCGGACGAGGTCCTGCGGGCCGGCGACACGGTGGTGCTCGTGGGGAAGCCCGAGACCATGGGCCAGGTCCGCCGGCTCATCGCCGAGGGGCCGCCGGTCGCGGCCTGACTTACGCGGCGGCCGGGATTCCCGCGCGCCGCCGGGCGAGCGGATGGGCGAGCAGGTGGACGCTCGCGAGGCCCTGCCAGGGGCCGTAGCGCTCGAGCAGGCGCGCGGTGTCCTCCGCCTCCGCCCGGCGGCCGAGGAGCTCCCGGCAGAGGCGGATCAGTCCGAGATCGCCGACCAGCCCGCGGTCGTGGCGGCCGAGCCCGTAGACGCAGATCACCCCGGCCGACCAGGGCCCAAGCATCCGCTCGCGCTCCACGCGGGCGGCGACGGTCGCGCTGGGCACCCGGTGCAGCCGCTCGAGGTCCAGCTCGCGCGTGATCCGCACGAGCGCGGCCGCGCGGCGTGGCGCCAGGCCGGCGCCCGTCGCCTGTGCCGGCGACAGCGCGGCCAGGTCCGCGCCGGTCGGCGGGAGCAGGAGCTCGCCGTGCGGCCGGCAGACCCGCCGCATGATCCGCCGCTCGATCCCCCGCGCCTCGCGCCAGGTGACGAGCTGGCCGGCCAGGGCGGTGAGGAGGGCGTGGGCGACCGTGCCGAGGCGAAGCGGCCGCAGGCCGGGCCGCGCGCCGACGACGTCCCGGAGCAACGGGTCGCGCCGGGCCACGTCGAGGAACGGGGCGTGGTCCGCGTCGAGGGCGAGCAGGAAGCGGAGCCGCTCGACGGCGACCTCCGGCTGGTCCGAGGCGACCCGGGCTCCGAGCGAGCCGTCGCGCCGCTGCCAGACCTGCGCGTGGGCCGGCACCCCGCCGGCCTCGTAGGCCAGCTCCAGCACGCCGCTCCGCATGCTGCGCGTGAGGTCGCCGTGGCCGGCCGAGTCGGCGAGCGAGAACGGCCCCTGCGGCCGGAACGTGGTCTCGACGGCGGCGCTCACCAGCCGACCGAGATGACCGCGACCGCGCAGATCAGGTGGTCGTCGCCGTCACCGAACAGGTTCCCGTTCGGCACGCGGGCGCCGCCCTCGACTGCGCGCACCGAGATGTCGCCGTAGGGCAGCTCGGCCGCGACGGCCGCCTCGTCCACCTCGTCCGCGCCGGGGACTGCGACCTGGACCTCGACGCGCATTGCCGCCAGGTCACCGCCGGGAAGGAGCGCCCGCATGCCCGGCAGCGAAGCGCGGCCGATCGCCTCGCGCACGGCCCGCCGGGCGGCCTTCGTGGGGTCCTCGCCGTGCAGGTCCACGCCGAGCCCCATCTCGATGAACGCCGGAAAGAGCGGTTCGGCGGGCACCGGGCAACTCTACGAGCCGGGCCCGACGGCCGTGCCGGTCCTAGCCGAACGGCAGCTCGACGACGCGCGCCGGCGCGTCGACGCCGTCGACCGCCACCTCGGCGCCGGGGGGCACCTCGCGCCGCAGGGTCGCCAGCCCGATCGCGCCGTGGGCGGGGCTCACTGCCACGCTGGTGAGGCGCCCCGCGGCGCGCCCCTCGTGGTGGACCTCCGCGCCGGCCGCCGCCGGCGCGGGGAGGAAGAGGCCGCGCAGGCGCCGGTTCACACGGCCGCGGTGCTGGGCGCGCGCGACCGTCTCCTGGCCGAGGTAGCAGCCCTTCTCGAACGAGACCGCCACGTGCTCGAGCCCAGCCTCCTGCACCAACGTGGAGGTGCCCATGTCGACGCCGAAGCGCGGCACGCCGGCCTCGACCCGGAGCGTCTCGAGCGCCTCCGCAGGCGCCGGGGCCAGGCCGGCCGCGGCCATGAGCTCCTCGGCGTCCGCCGCGACGAGGTCCACCGTGCCCGGCAGGCGTCCTGGCAGGACGAGGTCGGCCGCGCCCTCGGGGGCCTCCACGCCGGCGGCAGCGGTGACCAGCGCGAAGGGCTCCGGCCCGATGACCTCCAGGTCCTCCGAGAAGTGGTACCGGTGGAGGAGCTCCGCCACGGCCTCGCCCTGGCCCGCCTCGACGACAAGCGTGAAGGCGTCCTCGCCGTCGCGGTGGACGCGCATGTCGCCCTGGATCCGCCCCCGGTTGTCGAGCACCAGGCTGTACGCGGTGGCGCCGGGCTCGAGCCCCGCGACGTCCGCGGTCAGGAGGCCCTGGAGGAAGCCGGCGGCGTCCGGGCCCTCGACCCACACCAGCGCGCACGCGCCCGCTGCGCCGCGGCCCGGGCCGAGCAGCGTCTCGGCGGCGCGGACGGCGCTCACGTCAGCGTCACCCGGCCGTTGCGCTGCGCGCGGTCGGCGGCGACCCGCGAGCGGTCGATGCCCTGGACCGCCTCGGTGAGGATGCCGTGGACCAGCTGCAGCCGCTCGTCCTCGCGGCGGGTCTCGAGCAGCCGCTGCTTGACCGCCGCCTCGAGCTCGATGGCGCCGGCGACGGCGTAGGAGAGCGGCACGCCCGGCGGGGCCTCCGGGTCCTTCGGCGCCCCGGTGACCTGCTCGGCCAGGCGCCGGTAGAGCCCCAGCGCGGCGTCGGCGAGCCCGTCGTCCACCGTCGCCTGCTCGTCCTCGAGCCGCCGGACGCGGGCCGAGCGGTACGGCCGCCCCTCGGTCTCGTCCACGATCTCGACCGGCGCCGCGCCGGACACCAGGACGTTCATGCGCCCGTCGGCGAAGCGGCGCACGAGCGTGTCGAAGCGGGCGGCGCAGCCGACCCCGGCCGTGCCCTCGTCCGTGCCGAGGACCAGCACGAACGGCCGCTCGGCGAGCACGCAGTCGGCGAACAGCGTCCGGTAGCGCGGCTCGAACAGGTGGAGCGGGATGCGCTCACCGGGCAGAAGGACCACGGGGAGCGGGAAGAGGCCGAGGTCCTCGAGGCCCGTCACGGATCCAGCTTAGTGCCCGAAGGCGCCGCGCCGCCGCTGTTAGCATCGCCGCCCATGGACCGGACGCCCGAGCTGCCGGACGGCCTCGTGCGCCCGGGGCTCGCGGCGGTCGACCCCTACGAGCCCGGCCGCCCGATCGAGTCCGTCCAGCGCGAGACCGGCCTCGGCCGGGTGGTCAAGCTTGCCTCGAACGAGGGGCCGCTGCCGCCCTTCCCCGCGGCGATCCAGGCCATCGCCGAGGCGGCCGCCGGGCAGCGGCTCTACCCGGACCCGGGCGCCTGGGCGCTGCGCGACGCGCTCGAGCGCCACACAGGCGTGCCCGCCGACCAGATCCTCCCCGGCGCGGGCATCGACTCCCTGATCAAGCAGATCGCGCAGGTCGCCCTCGACCCCGGCGACGAGCTCGTGATGGGATGGCCCTCGTTCCTCTCGTGGCGCCAGCAGGGGCTGGTGCAGGGCGCGCGCCCGGTCACGGTGGGGCTCGCCGCGAACGGCGCATACGACCTCGACGCGGTGCTGGCGGCGGTCACGCCGCGGACGAAGCTCGTCGTGGTCGTGAGCCCGAACAACCCGACCGGCGGCACCGTCCGGGCGGCGGACCTCGTGGCTTTCCTGGACCGGGTCCCCGACCACGCGATGCCGGTGCTCGACGAGGCCTACTTCGAGTACCTGCGGCCCGGGTCCCACGACGGCGGGGCGCTCCTGCGTGACGGCCGGCCGCTCGCGGTGCTCAGGACGTTCAGCAAGGCGTTCGGGCTCGCGGGCCTTCGGGCCGGCTACCTCATGGCCCCGCGGCCGCTGCTCGCGGAGATCCAGCGGGTCCGCAGCGTCTTCGACATCAACGGGGTCGCGCAGGCGGCCGCCACGGCGTCGCTCGCGGAGGCGGCGGACGAGCTGCCGCGGCGCATCGCGATGAACGAGGCCGAGCGGCGGCTGATCGGCGACGGCATCCGCGCGCTCGGGCTCGACCCGCTCGCCTCCGACGCGAACTTCGTGATGGTGGACCTGGGCAGCCCCGAGCGGGCCCGGGCGGCCTACGAGGGCCTGCTCGCGCGCGGCGTGATCGTGCGGCCGCTGCGGGCCTTCGGGGCGCCGGCGGCGATCAGGATCACGACCGGGCTGCCGGAGGAGACGCCGGTGCTGCTCGAGGCCATGGCCGGCGTCATCGGCGAGCTGCCCGCGGCCGCATGATGGACGTCCCGGCGGTGGTCGCCGGCGTGCTCGCCGGAGAGCGGCGTGCGGTCGGACGGGCGATCAGCATGGTGGAGTCGCTCGGGGACGAGGGACGCGCGATCGTCCGGGCGCTCCACCCGCACGCCGGCCGCGCCGAGCGCCTCGGCCTCACCGGCGCGCCCGGGGTCGGCAAGAGCACGCTCGCGAGCGCCCTGATCCGCACGCTCCGCGAGGAGGGCCGCACGATCGGCGTCGTGAGCGTCGACCCCACCAGCCCGTTCACCCGGGGCGCGGTGCTTGGCGACCGCATCCGCCTGACCGAGCACTTCCTCGACCGCGGCGTCTTCATCCGCTCGATGGCCACGCGGGGGCACGCGGGCGGCCTCGCGGAGGCCACCGCCGACGCGGTGCTGGTGCTGGACGCGGCCGGGTACGACGTCGTGATGGTCGAGACCGTCGGCGCCGGACAGACCGAGGTCGAGGTGGGCCAGCTCGCCGAAACCGTCGTCCTCGTGCTGATGCCGGGTGCCGGTGACGCCATTCAGGCCATCAAAGCTGGGCTCATGGAGATCCCGGACGTGCTCGTGGTCAACAAGGCCGACCGCCCCGGCGCGGACCTGATGCGCGCGGAGCTGGAGGGCGCCCTCGGCCTGGTGTCGTGGGAGGGCTGGCGGCCGCCGATCGTCGCGACCCGCGCGGTGGACGGGGAGGGGATCGGCGACCTGGCTGCCGCGATCGCCCGCCACCGTGCCCACCTCGTCGAGAACGGGGTGCTCGACGCCCGCCGCCGCGACGGCCTCGCCCGCCAGCTGCGCTCGCTCGCCCTCGACCGCTTCGGGCGCCGCGTCGACGACGCGCTCGGAGCCGGGTTCGTCGAGGGCCTGGTCGACGAGGTCCTCTCCGGGCGGCTCGACCCGGCCAGCGCGGTGGACGAGGTGGTCGAGCGGGCCGACCGGCCCGCCGGCTCAGGCTGAGGCCGGCTTCCCGCCCGCCGCGAGGCGGTCGGCAAGCGCGGCGATGAGCCGCACGCCGAATCCGGTGCCGCCGCCGTCCTTCATGCCGGTGCCGGCGATGTCGACGTGGCACCAGGGCAGCCCGGAGGCGAACTCCTGGAGGAACATGGCCGCGTAGACGGCCCCGGCCTGACGCTTCTTGGCGGCGTTCGACAGGTCGGCCGTGCGGCTGCGGATGAGCGGCCGGTAGCCGTCGTGGAGCGGCATCGGCCAGACGATGTCGCCGGACGCCTCGCCCGCGTCCCGCACCAGCTCGGTCCAGTCCGGGTCGTTGCCGAAGAGCCCGGCGTAGACGTCGCCGAGGGCCACGACCATCGCCCCCGTGAGCGTCGCGATGTCGAGCAGGCGGGTAGCCCCGTTGCGGGTCGCGTAGACCAGGCCGTCGGCCAGGATCAGGCGGCCTTCGGCGTCCGTGTTCGTGACCTCGATCGTCGTGCCGTTCATGGCGGTGATGACGTCGCCCGGCTTCAGCGCCGAGCCGCTCGGCATGTTCTCCGTCGCCGGCACGACCGCGAGCGCCTCGAGCGGGATGCCGAGCCGCGCCATCACGCCGATGCCCTGGATGACGGCCGCGCCGCCGCCCATGTCGAGCTTCATCTCCTCCATGCCGGCGGCCGGCTTGATCGAGATGCCGCCGCTGTCGAAGGTGACGGCCTTGCCGACGAGGCCGAGCACCTCGCCGCGGCGCGCCCCCCTCGGCCGGTATCGCATCACGATCATGCGCGGCTGCTGCGCCGAGCCGGCGGCGACGCCGAGCAGGCCCCCGGCTCCGAGCCGCGCGAGCTCCCGCTCGCCGAGCACCCGGCAGCTGAGCCCCGGAAGCTCGGCGGCCAGCGCGCGCGCCGCGTCGGCGAGGGCCGTCGGGGTGAGGACGTTGCCGGGCGTGTCCGCCAGCTCGCGGGCGGCGAGCACGCCGGTCATGAGCGCGTCGGCCGTCGCCAGCGAGGAGCGGTCGCCGTTCAGGACGACCAGCTCGCGCAGCACGGTGTGCCTCGACTCCTTCTTCGTCCGGAAGCGGTCGAGGCGGTACGAGCCCCACCACGCGCCTTCCGCGAACCAAGCCCCGGCCTCGAGGGGGGCGTCGTCGGGAAGGGCCAGGCCGATCGTCGCCGCGCCCGTGGCGCCGGCGCGCCGGGCGACCGCTGCCCCCGCCGCCCGCCACGCCTCGGCATCCGGCTGCTTGCCCAGCCCGACGACCGCGACACGCGGGGCCGCGACCCGCCCGCCGGTGTGGAAGATCGTGAGCTCGCCCTTGCGGCCGCGCACCTCGCCGTCACGCGCGGCGCGGGCGACGAGGCCCTCCAGGGCCGTGTCGACCGCGGCTGCCGGGCCGGCGAATGGGGCCGGCGGCTCGGCGACCGGGACGGCCAGCAGCGCAACTCGTGCGCGAAGGACGTCGGTGCGCCGCGGCGAGGTCCTCATCCGTGCATTTCTCGACGAGCGGGCAACAGCTTCTCGGAGCATACGCGCCCCCGCGGCCGGTGCATCCGCCGGGTCTATACTCGCCCCCTGATGAGCCGTCCGATCCGCGTCGTCATCGCGAAGCCCGGCCTTGACGGGCACGACCGGGGCGCCAAGATCATCGCCCGCAGCCTGCGCGACGCCGGCATGGAGGTCATCTACACCGGCCTCCACCAGACGCCGGAGCAGATCGCCGCGACCGTGGTCCAGGAGGACGCCGACGCGGTGGGGCTCTCGATCCTCTCGGGCGCCCACATGACGCTGGTGCCGCGCGTCATGGAGCTCCTGCGCGAGGAGTCGGCCGAGGGCGTGCTGGTGCTCGTCGGCGGCACGATCCCGCGCGAGGACATCCCCGAGCTCAAGGCCATGGGGGTCGCCGAGGTCTACACGCCCGGGGCGCCGATCCAGGACATGATCGACTTCCTCAACCGCGCGGCCCGCGACCGCGCGGCCTGAGCCGCACCACCGACCACAGGAGGATCACGTGCCAGTCGCGCTGGACATCCGCGGCCGCGTCGCGCTGCTCACCATCGACCGCCCCGAGGCGCTGAACGCGATCTCCCAGGACGTGCTCGACGCCATCCAGCGGCATCTCGACGCCGTCGCGGCGGACGGCGCGGCGCGAGCCGTCGTCATCACCGGAGGCGGCGAGCGGGCCTTCTCGGCCGGCGCCGACGTCAACCACATGCGTGAGGCCAGCCCCGACGAGGCGCGCGCGTTCGCTCAGCGCGGTCAGTTCGTGCTGGGCCGCATCGAGTCGTTCTCCAAGCCCGTGATCGCGGCGGTCAACGGGTACGCGCTCGGCGGAGGGTGCGAGCTGGCGCTCGCCTGCGACATCCGCCTGGCCGCCGAGGGCGCCCGCTTCGCCCAGCCCGAGGTCAACCTCGGGATCCTCCCTGGCTGGGGCGCCACCCAGCGCCTCCCGCGCCTGACGTCGCCGGCCTTCGCGAAGGAGATGATCTTCACCGGCCGGATGGTCGGGGCCGAGGAGGCAATGAGGGCCGGGCTCGTCAACCGCGTGCTGCCCGCGGACGAGCTGGTCGACGCGGCGGTGGCGATGGGGGAGGAGATCGCCGCCAAGGCCGCCGGCGCCGTGGCCGCGTCCAAGGAGCTCGTGAACCGGGCGTTCGACGGGGAGCTGGACGGCAACCTGGCCCGGGAGGTCGAGGCGTTCGCGCGGGCCTTCGGCAGCCACGACCAGCGCGAGGGGATGGCCGCGTTCTTCGAGAAGCGCGCTCCCCAGTTTGAAGGCGGCTAAGGCGCGACCACGACGGGGAACCCGGGGCCGGCGCTACAATGTCGGGCCGAGCGCGAACCGGAAGGCCCGACCTTGAAGACAGAGATCCATCCCGAGTACGTCGAGTCCCACGTGCGGTGCACGTGCGGCGCGGAGTTCACCACCCGCTCCACCAAGCCGGAGATCAAGGTGGAGATCTGCAGCAACTGCCACCCGTTCTACACGGGCAAGCAGAAGCTGGTCGACTCCGGCGGCCGGGTCGAGCGCTTCCAGCGCAAGCTTGCGCGCCGCCAGAAGACGTCTGCCTAGGCTTCTCCGCGCTGCCCTGGCGGCGCCCGCCGGGCAGGTGGGGGGCCAGGCCGTCATCGAGGGCGTGATGATGCGGGGAGTGACCAGCTGGTCGGTCGCCGTGCGCCGGCCGGACGAGACCATCCACGTCGTCGACGGGGCGATCTCGCCCTGGGCACACGGCCGCCGCTGGCTGCGCGTGCCGATCGTCCGCGGCGTGGTGGCCCTGGCCGAGAGCCTCGTCCTCGGCCTGCGGGCGCTGGCGATCTCGGCCGACCACGCGGCCGGCGAGGTCGCGGACGAGGAGGGCGAGGGAGGCGAGGGGGGCCTCTCGCGGACCGCCATCGGCTTCACGCTGGGCATCAGCCTGGTGGTTGCCGTGGGCCTCTTCTTCATCCTCCCGATCTTCATCACGAACAACCTGCTGGACATCGGCGGGTCGTTCTCGTTCTGGATCGTCGAGGGCGTCATCCGCCTCGCGATCTTCCTCGGCTACCTCTGGCTGATCTCCCTGATGCCGGACCTGCGCCGGGTGTTCCAGTACCACGCGGCCGAGCACATGGCGATCCACGCCCACGAGGCGGGAGCGCCGCTCGAGCCGGGCCCCGTGAGCCACTTCTCGCGCCTGCACGTCCGCTGCGGCACGGCGTTCCTGCTCATCGTCATGGTCGTCTCGATCTTCGTCTTCGCAGCCGTTGGGCGGCCGAGCTTCATGTGGCTGGTCATCTCGCGCATCGTCGGCGTCCCGGTGGTCGCGGGCCTCTCCTACGAGGTGATCCGCTGGGCCGGGCGGCACAAGGAGACGCGGTTCGTGCGAGCGGTCATGGCGCCGGGGCTCCTCCTCCAGCGCCTGACGACCCGGACCTGCGAGGACGAGCACCTCGAGGTCTCCTGCGCGGCGCTCACGCGGGTCCTCGAGCTGGAGGTCCGTCCGCCGGCCTGGGCCGCGGAGGTGGAGGTGATGGCGTGACCGGGCCGCTCGAGCGCCTGGTCGGGCAGATCGAGGAGACGCGGCGGGAGCTCGAGCAGGCGCTGGCCGAGCCGGACCTGGTCGCCGACCGGGCGCGGTTCGCCGAG
>DATFWK010000248.1:0-3280 GCA_035259345.1 Miltoncostaeaceae bacterium
CCCGCCGCAGTAGCCGGCTTCGGCGGCGCCGGGCGACGGCCTCAGGAGGGCCCGGGTGCCGACGTCGTCGTCGTGGAGCGTGCCGCGGCCGCGAGCCTCTCGGCCGCCGGAGCCGGCGGACGCACCCCGGCTGCCGCGTACGCATCGTCCTCGTCGAGCGTCTCGTGCTCGAGCAGCGCCTGCGCGAGGGCGTCGAGCCTGGCGCGGTTCTCCTGCAACAGCTGGACGACCTCCTCGTGCGCCTCGGACACGATCCGGCGCACCTCCTCGTCGAACAGCCGCTGGGTCTCGGGCGAGATCTCCGGGCCCGCGCCGAACGCCACCTGCCCGTCGCGGGGAAGCACCGCGAGCGGACCGATCGCCGGGCTCATCCCCCACCGCCCGACCATCTGGCGGGTGAGGGCGGTGAGCTGGTCGATGTCGGACTCGGCGCCGCTCGAGATGTCGCCGAAGACGACCTCCTCGGCGGACCGGCCGCCCAGGGAGACCTTGATCCGCGCACGCACCTCGGGCTCGAGGTAGTTGAAGCGGTCCTCCTCCGGAGCCGAGAACGTGACGCCGAGCGCGAGCCCGCGCGGGATGATCGAGACCTTGCGCACCGGGTCCGCCCCGGGGGTCAGCATCCCGACGACGGCATGGCCGGCCTCGTGGTAGGCGGTCCGGCGCCGGTCTGCGGGGCTCATCATCACCTGCCGCTCCGCCCCGAGCACGATCCGCTCGAGCGCGTCCGTGAAGTCCGCCTCCTGCACGACGTCGTGGTTCCGCCGCGCGGCGGTGAGCGCGGCCTCGTTCACCAGGTTGGCCAGGTCCGCGCCGACCATCCCGGGCGTGGTCGCAGCGATCCGGCCGAGGTCCACGTCCGGTCCGAGCGGCACCGAGCGGGCGTGCACCCGCAGGATCGCCTCGCGCCCGGACCGGTCCGGCGGCTGCACGGCGACGCGGCGGTCGAAGCGGCCGGGGCGCAGGAGCGCCGCGTCGAGCACGTCCGGGCGGTTGGTCGCGCCGATCACGATCACGCTGGTGTTCGAGTCGAAGCCGTCCATCTCCGTGAGGATCTGGTTGAGCGTCTGCTCGCGCTCGTCGTTGCCGCCGCTGAAGCCGCCGACGCCGGAGGTGCGCGAGCGGCCCACCGCGTCCAGCTCGTCGATGAACACGATCGACGGCGGGGTCTCCTTCGCCTGCTTGAACAGGTCGCGCACCCGCGAGGCGCCGACGCCGACGATCGCCTCCACGAACTCGGAGGCGGCCATCGAGTAGAACGGGGCGTCGGCCTCGCCGGCGACCGCGCGGGCGAGCAGCGTCTTCCCGGTGCCGGGCGGGCCGGAGAGCAGGACGCCGTGCGGGATGCGCCCGCCGAGCCGCCGGTAGCGGTCCGGGTTGCGCAGGAAGTCCACCACCTCCGTGAGCTCGGCCTTCGCCTCGTCGACGCCGGCGACGTCGGCGAACGTGACGCGGTCGCCCGAGGGCTGGTAGCGGCGCGCCCGTGAGCGGCCGAACGCCCCCAGCGCGTCCTGCACGTTCCCCGCCCGGCGCAGGAGGTAGAAGAGCAGGAAGACGAAGAGGATCGTCGGCCCGAACCCGAGCAGCAGGCTCTGCCACCACGGCGGCCCCGTGTCGAGCGGCTGGGCGTTGACCGTCACGTTCTTCTGCTGGAGCAGCTGCGAGAGGGAGTCGGTGTCGGCGAAGGCCGGGATCTCGGTCCGGAAGAGGGTGCTCGCCTTCGAGCCCTTGTAGCTCAGCGGCTTGGTGAAGTCGCCCTGGATCGCCGTGCCCTTCGACGTGATCTGCGCGACCTGGCCGGCCTGCACCTGGTCCAGGAAGAACGGCGTGTACGGGACGCGCGTCCGCGATGCCGGCTGCGTGGCCCGCGCCGTGACGATGATGTTGACCGCCAGGAGGGCGAGGAACAGCACGATCCACGTCGCCCGCGGACGAAACCTCGGCCGGTCGGGCGTCGCCGGGGCGGGACGCCGCTCGTCCGGCGGCCGTTGGTCAGGCGGCGTGGCCATGCCCCACGTTACTCGCGGTCCGGAGCGGTGGCCAGGCGACGCTGTTCTCCGGCAGCGACTCGCGCCGGCCGCTCACTTGGCGAGCATCTCGGCGTACTCGGGATGCTTGGCGACGTACTGCTCGACGAACGAGCAGAGCGGAACGACGCGCAGCCCCTGGCGGGCGGCGTCATCGAGCGCGGCGGCCACCAGCCGGCTGCCGAAGCCCCGGCCCGTGAGCTCCTCGTCGACCTCCGTGTGCGTGAACGCGATGACGCCGTCCCGGCGCCGGTACGCCGCGAGCCCGATCAGGCGGCCGTCGAGGCGGAGCTCGTAGCGGCTCGCGTCCGGCACGTCCGCGACGACCGCGTCGTCCACGGACCCCATCACGTCCTCCAGCTCGTCGGTCCCGCGGAAGAACTCGACGAGCCGGCCCAGCGCATCCGACACGCGCGCGTCCCGGTGGTCCGCGAAGCGGCGCCGGTGGGCGGCCTCGAACCGCCAGGGGCTCCGCTCGCGCAGGTGGGCGAAGATCTCGCGCGTGCCGCGGTAGAGCCGGCCGTCCTCGGCCTGGAGGACGGGGATCAGGTCCGTGCCGGCGAGCCGCCGCAGCTCGTCCCGCTGGCCGGGCCACGGCTCGACCTGGCGGAGGACCACGTCAATCCCGAGCTCGGTCAGCACCTCGCGCACCGCCGCAGAGAACGGGCACCACTCGGTCTGGTAGAGCGTCAGGCGGCCCTCGTCCATGAGGGCAGCATGGCAGCCGCAGGTCCGATCCGTCCCGCCGCGCGAGGCGCCCGCTCAGCCGGCGATGCGAGTGCTCCTGGCGGTCGCGGCGCGCCTGACCAGCCCTGCGAAGACCAGCACCCAGACGGCGAAGGCGATCCAGATCGCGACGCGGGCGAAGTCATGGATGCCGCCGAGCCCGCGAAGACGCGCGACCGTGAAGCTGCTCACCGCGTACATCCCCAGAGGAAAGGCCGTTGACCAGCGGCGTGGGTCGTAGCCCAGGCGGGGGGACACGACCTCGCAGGCCACCAGTGGCGGAAGCCAGGCGATCGCGGTCGCCCAGAGCACGAGGGCCGCGGTCGAGAGCGCATGGTGCGCGTCCCGGATCGGCGCCAGGCCCGGCGCGGCGAGCGCGATCTCCGCGCATGCGAGCGCCGAGATGGCGAGCGCGCCGCCGGCGACCCACTGGTCACCGCGGCCGGCGAGCAGCTCGCGCGGGTCGAAGCCGGAGACGACCAGGACGTAGAAGGCGACCCCGAGCGCGAGGCAGGCGAGGGAGGCGA
>DATFWK010000249.1:0-2436 GCA_035259345.1 Miltoncostaeaceae bacterium
GAGCTCAAGGCCACCGAGGCGGACTGACGAAGCCGGTCCGGCCGCTCCGGCGGCCGGGCGGCGACCTGGCGGGCGATGGTCCGCCGGCCGGCCGGACTAAATTGGGCCTCCGATGCCAGACCTCACCGGCCCCCTGGTCGACTTCCTCACGAGCCAGGTGGGCTCCTACGGCGCCGTCGCCGTCTTCCTCCTGATGGTGCTCGAGAGCGCGCTGATCCCGGTCCCGAGCGAGGCCATCATGCTGTACGGGGGCTTCCTCGTCGCCCGCGGGCAGGAGTCGCTGGTGGTCATCGTCATCGCCGGCGTGCTCGGCAACCTGATCGGCTCGTGGATCGCCTACTGGATCGGGCGCGCCAAGGGGCGGGAGTGGGCGCTGCGCCTGAAGTTCCTCCACGTGACCGAGGCGCGGCTCGAGCGGGCGGACCGCTGGTTCGACCGCTGGGGCTCCTGGGCCGTCCTCCTCTCGCGCTGCATCCCGATCGTCCGCACGTTCATCTCGCTGCCGGCGGGGATCGCGCGGATGCCCTTCTGGCGCTTCACGATCCTGACCGTGATCGGGTGCATCCCCTGGGTCACGGCGCTGGCCCTGGCCGGGAGGGCGGCGGGCTCCGACTGGGAGCGCCTCCAGCACGACCTGCGCTACGTGGACTACCTGCTCGTGGTCGCCATCATCGCGGGGATCGTCTGGCTCGTCCATCGCCAGCGGGTCCGCCGGGCCGCTACTGGACGGTGACGCCGCCTTCGAGCGACGGCCGGCCGAGCGAGGTCCGCGCCTCCACCCTGATCGTGTAGCGGCCGGCCGCTGCCGGCGCGCCGTGCAGGCGCATGTCCCACGAAACGGCCTGCTGGCCGGCCGGGTAGGCCCGCCGCGCGAGCACCTTGACGACGGCGCCCGCGGGCGACAGGACCACGGCGCTGACCCGCGCCGGCCGCGACAGGCGGAACGCGGCGCTGGCGACGGTGCGGCCCTTCCCCGCGGCCAGCTTCCGCAGCTGCAGGTGCCCGAGCGTGCGGTCGATCACGAGCCTGCGGACCACCGAGCTCGGCGGGGTGCCGTCGGAGGGCACGAGCTGCGCGGTGAGGTCGTAGGGGCCGTCCGCGAGGCCGAGGGCGAGCGGGTTCACCCGCACCGCGCCGCTTCCCGGCGTGTCCAGGCCGACGATCGCCCGCGACGAGCCGGAGCCGCGCCGGGCCAGCGTCACGGTGAGCCGCCCTGGCACCGGCGCCCGCGCGACCGTGTCGAGGCGGTCGCCGACGCCGTCCCCGTTGGGAGAGATGCGCTTGTCCGCCACCGGCAGCTGGACGCCGCCATAGCGGACGACCAGGGCGTCGGTGACCGGCCGCTCCGACGGCCACGGGATCGTCAGGCGGTCCCCGACGGCCATGAGCGCGCTGCCGCCCGAGTCCATGCCGACGGCCGTCTGGGCGCCGAGCGAGGCCATGAGGTCGGCCTGCTCCGCCGCCGTGATGCCGCGGCTGCCCTGCGACGGGCCCTCGGCGGTCACGAGCAGCACCATGCCGTCGGCGCGCTGGCCGACCGCGCTGCGCGACGTGCGCCCGTCGAGCTGCGAGGCGGTGAAGCCCTCGAGGCTCAAGAGCGGCGAGGGGACGCCGCCGCTCACGAGCAGCGGGCCGCCGCCGATCGCGGACTGGGAGCCGGGGGGCACGGCCGGGACGCTGAGCGACAGCACCAGGCGCCGGCCGACGGGCAGGTCGCCGGCGACGTTCGCCGCCGCGGGGCCGATGCCGGTGATCGCCACCTGGCCGGGCCCGAGCGCCGAGCCGCCGGAGCGGCTCGTCGACACGACGGTCCCGGCGAGGGGCGCGTTGACCAGCGGTGCCCCGGGTGCGTCCAGCGCGATGACGGCGTCGGCGCGCGTGCCGCCCGTGGGGGTGCTGGGGCCGAAGCGGGGCGTGTAGAGGATCGTCTCGCTCGAGCGCTCGGCCGGCCGGTTGGCGCCGCCCAGCGTCCGCACCGGGAACGTGGTGATGCCGGCCGGGTCGACCGCCTGGTAGCGCCCGTCGAGCTGGAGCGCGGCCGCCACGAACCGGCCGTCCGGCGGCATGACCAGGGCGGTGCGCCCGGGCTCCGGCTCGTCGACCAGCTCGCCGCCGGTCATGAGGATCCCGCTCGGGTAGGCCGCGTTCAGGTTGAAGTAGTCGCCGTTCATCCCGGCGACCGCGCCCTGGTCGAGCCGGGCCCGCATGGCCCCGGTGAGCGTGCCGCGCTTGGCGGGCGTGTCGGCGGTGAGGACGGGCTCGAGGGTCACAAGGCTGCTGAGCCGCGCGCGGATGACGTGGACCACCTCTGGCCCGGGACGCACGATCCGCTCGTAGCTGACGCCGGGGACGATCACCTCGGGCGCCGCGGAGGCGGCGGCCGGCAGGGCCGCCAGCGCGGCGGCGGACAGGGCCAGGAGCGGGCGCTTCACCGGC
>DATFWK010000250.1:0-6489 GCA_035259345.1 Miltoncostaeaceae bacterium
CGCCACGAGCGGGGCCAGCCCGATCGCGCCGCCGAGCACGCCCATCGCCGTGCCGCGCTCGCGCCCGGGGAAGAGGTCCGTCGTGTACCCGTACGCCGTCGGGGCCATGGCGGACGCGCCCACCGCCTGGACGATCCTGAACCCGATCAGCGAGCCCGCGCTCCAGGACAGGGCGCAGAGCACGGACCCGGCGCAGAGGATCGTGACGCCGGCCATGAACACGCGCCGGCGGCCGTAGAGGTCGCCGGCCCGCCCGGCGACCGGGAGCAGCGTGGCCTGCGTGACCAGGAAGCCGGTCACGACCCACCCCACCGAGGGCAGGTCGACGCCGAGGTCGGCGGCGATGTCCGGCAGCGCGATGTTCACGATGCTGATGTTCACCACCGACAGCCACATGCCGCTCGCCACCACGGCGAGCGCGAGCCACCGGCGGTGACGGTGGCCGGCGATGTGCCGCCGGGCGGCCTCGACTCGCGCCCGAGGACTCATCGGACGGAGTGTAGTTCGGCCGACCCGGCCGGCCGCCGCCGGACGGGCGCGCACGGCGCTACCGTTCGTCCCATGCCGGCGGACGACGAGAAGCTCTGGGGGTACGTCAGCCTGGTCCGGCTCTGGTCCTGGTCGCTGATCGGGGTGGCGGGTGGGCTGCTCGTGGTCTCGGCGCTGATGCAGGCGAGCTCGTCCGACGGCCTGACCTGGCAGTGGCTGGTCGTGGCGGTCGGCGTCAGCGCGCTCACCGGTGCGCTGGGCTATCCGCTGCTCCGCGGCTGGCTCGCCCGCAGCGCCCCCTCCCGCTACCTGGAGCGGGCGACGCCCATGAAGGGACCGCGGCGGCTCGAGGCGACCACGGCAGACTGGCGGCGCTGGACGATCACGACGATCGTCGTGCTGCTCGGACTCGGCGCCGCGATGCTGGTGTTCCTGGTGGGCGTGCTTCGCAACTCCGGCCCGGACGGGATCGCCGAGGGCGTGGTGGTCGGCCTGTTGATCGCCTGGGGGCTCGCGACGCTCCACGACGCGGGGCGCATCGAGCGCGCCGAGATCGACGAGGGGCGGCGCTACTACGCCGCCTGCCGGCGTCCCACCGGCGTCGGCAACCGGCTGGTGTGGGTGGCGCGGGAGGTCGCCTCACCGTAGCCCGGGGTTGCCCCGCCGGACGGCTGGTAGTATACCCACCAGGGTATATTTCCCTTCGAACCGCGAGGAGCCCGTGCCACCCAAGACGCGGAAGGTCATCATCATCGGCAGCGGCCCGGCGGGCCTCACGGCAGCCGTGTATGCGGCCCGCGCCAACCTCGAGCCGCTCATGTTCGAGGGCTACGGCTGGGGCGGCCAGCTGATGCTCACCACGGAGGTCGAGAACTATCCCGGCTTCCCGATGGGCGTGATGGGGCCGGAGCTGATGCAGGCCTTCCGTGACCAGGCGGAGCGGTTCGGCACGGAGATCGTGCCTGCCGACGTCACTCGGGTGGACCTGTCCTCGCGGCCCTTTGGCGTCTGGGTGGACGACGAGGAGTATCGCGCCGAGGCGATCGTCATCTCGACCGGCGCATCCGCGCGCTGGCTCGGGCTCGAGTCCGAGACGTCGCTGCGCGGTCACGGGGTCTCCTCGTGCGCGACCTGCGACGGCTTCTTCTTCCGCGACAAGCCGATGGTGGTCGTCGGCGGCGGCGACTCGGCGATGGAGGAGGCGCTCTACCTGGCGCGCATCGGGTCGAAGGTGACGATCGTCCACCGCCGCGACGCCTTCCGCGCCTCGAAGATCATGGTCGACCGCGCCCTCGCGAACGACCGCGTCCACGTGCGATGGAACGCGGTGGTCGAGGAGGTCGTCGGCGACGGCCGCGTCGAGGGCGTCCGGGTGCGCGACGTGGTGACCGGCGAGACCGAGACGATCCCCGCGGCGGCGATGTTCGTGGCCATCGGCCACACGCCGAACACGGAGCTCTTCCGCGGCCAGCTGGAGCTCGACCCCGACGGCTACATCGTGGCCGACGGCAGCCGCACGAACGTCGAGGGCGTGTTCGTCGCCGGCGACGTGCAGGACCGCCAATACAAGCAGGCGGTCACGGCCGCCGGCAGCGGCTGCATCGCGGCGATCGACGCCGAGCGATGGCTCGAGCTCGGGCAGGCCCTCGAGACCGACCAGGCCCGGACCGCGTCCGCGGCGACCGGGAACTGACAACCAGCAGACAGGAGAACCACGTGGCGTCCACCAAGGTCGTCGAGATCACGACAGACAACTTCCAGGGGACGGTGCTCGACAGCGAGCATCCCGTCCTCGTCGACTTCTGGGCCGAGTGGTGTGGCCCGTGCCACATGATCGCCCCGATCATCGACGCGATCGCGGACGAGCGCGAGGACCTGATCGTCGGCAAGCTGGACGTCGACGCCCACCCGGCGATCGCGCAGCGCTACGGCATCACGGGCATCCCGTTCGTCGGCCTCTTCCGCGACGGGAACCTCGTCAAGAAGTCCGTCGGCGCGATGCCGCGGCCGGCGCTCGAGCGGGCGCTCGGGCTGGACGATTAGGAGGCTCCGGTGCCGACCTACGACCTGGCCTGCGTGGCCTGCGAGCACGAGTTCGAGGCCTTCCGCCAGGGGTTCCTGCGCGACGAGGACCGCGTCTGCCCCGAGTGCGGCACCGACGAGGCACGCCAGCGCTTCACCGGCTTCGTGACGGCGCGGCCGAGCCGCCCGCCTGCGCCCGCTCGCGCCGCCGCCGGCGGCGGCTGCTGCGGCGGGTCCTGCGGCTGCGGAGGCTGACCGTGTCCACCGCCGCCCCGCCCTCCCGCGACCAGCTCATCGCCCGGCTGCGCCGGGCCGAGGGGCAGCTCCGCGGCGTCCAGCGCATGCTGGAGGAGGAGGCCGACTGCCAGAAGGTGCTCACCCAGCTCGCCGCGGTGAAGGCCGCGGTGGACCAGGTCGGGCTGCTCCTGATCACGGACCGCCTGCGCTCGTGCGTGGCCGCCGGCGAGGACGCGTGCGCGGACGACTTCGAGTCGGCCGTCGCCACCTTCCTGCGACACGCGACGCTCTCACACTGACGCCGCGGGGCGACGGCCGAGCGCCTCGGCCGCGGCGTCCGGCAGCTCCAGCAGGCTCGCGATGCGCGTGAACGGCGCGCTCGGGTGCCGATCGCAGCGGTCGAGCAGCACCGCGTGGACGCCCGCGCCGACCGCACCCGCGCAGTCCGCCGAGGGGGAGTCGCCGCAGTGGACCGCGCGCCCCGGCTCGACGCCGAGCGCGCCGAGGGCGTGGGCGAAGATCGCCGGGTCCGGCTTCGACGCCCCGACCGCCGCGCTCGCGGCAACGACCCCGAAGCGGCCGGCCACGCCGAGGTCCGCGAGCACGTGCGGCAGCGAGCAGTCCCAGTTGCTGACCACGCCCAGCCGGTGGCCGGCGGCCGCCAGCGCGCGCGTGGCCTCCTCGGCGTCCGGGGTGAGGACGAACCGCAGGCAGTCGACGAGGATCTCGGCGAGCCTCCCGAGCGGGGGATGGGCGCCGCCCAGCCGCGCGGCCAGCACCGCGGCGCAGTCGCGGCGCAGGCAGGCGAGGCTCTCCCGGTCCGCGCCTTCGTCGTGGTGGGCGCGGTAGTAGGCGATCTCGTCGGCCAGCGCCGCCGCGACCGTCGCCTCGTCGTGCTCGTGGCCCTCGGCCGCCAGGGCGGCGCAGAGGCGCGGGACCGGCGGGAGGAGCTCGACGAGGGTCCCGTACGCGTCGAGCAGTACCGCGGTCGGATGCCCGTCGGCCGGCACGGGGGCCATGATCGCGATGCGCGCCGGGCGCTGGCAAGGCCTCCGCGATTCGGGCCGGCAGCGCTCCGCGGCTATAATCTCGCCCGCCTGCAGGCTCGATGGAGGGGTGCGTGCACGTGACGCGCCGGCAGCTCGGCCTGGTGCTCGCCGTGGTCGGGATCCCGGTGCTCGTGTGGGGCCCATCGATCGCGGCCCGGCACTACGCCTCCAGCGCCCAATCGACCGACTACCTGGCACGTCCGGACAAGGGGTGGCACTTCCTCTATGACGCCGTTCGTCTGTCGCGCGGGGCGAAGCTCGGGTCGGGCGACCGGGCCCTGGGCACGGCGCGCCGTATCTGGCGACACACCGACTCCGTCGAGCTCGTCTACCTCGACGGGCCGGTGACGATCCCGGTGCCGCCCGGCGGGCTCGCGGCCCCTGAGCGCCTGCGCACGCTGCGCGCGCGCTCGCCGCTGGTCTGGTTCGTCCACGGCCGGGTGCGCGGGCACGCGCCGCAGGTGATCGGCCTGCTCGACTACCACTCCGGGCGCACCGCCTGGGACCTCCGCCGCGTCGCGGGGACGGGCACGTGAGCGGGCGGGCGCGGCGGGCGCGGCGGCGCCGTCACGACGTCCGGCGCATCGTGCTCGGCGCGATCGGGGCCCTCCTTGCCGTCGGCTTCCTCATCGGCGCCAAGGCGTTCACCTCGGTCCGCTCCGAGCTGCGAGCGATCGACTGCAAGTCCGTCCAGCTCGGCGAGAACACCAAGATCTACGACGAGGACGGCCGCCTCCTGGCGCGCGTCGCGGCCGAGACCAACCGCACGGTGGTCGCCTACTCGCAGATCCCGCGCTCGCTCGTGATGGCGACCGTCGCGGTCGAGGACAAGCGGTTCTGGCGCCATCGCGGCATCGACTACGACCGCCTCGCGGGCGCGGCGATCCGCGACCTGGCCGGCGGCAGCCGCCAGGGTGGCAGCACGATCACGATGCAGCTGATCAAGAACCTCTGCCACCCGACGGCCGAGCGCACGCTCGGGCTGAAGCTCGAGGAGGCGTACCTCGCGAAGTCGTACGAGAAGACCCACAGCAAGCGCGCGATCATCACCCGCTACCTGAACGGGGTCTTCTACGGCAACAACGCCGTCGGCGTGCAGGCCGCGTCGCTGACCTACTTCAGCAAGCCAGTCCGCGCCATCACGCTGCCGCAGGCGGCGCTGCTCGCCGGCCTGCCCCAGGCGCCGAGCGACTACAACCCCTTCAAGCACTACGGCGACGCGATCGCCCGCCGCAACGAGGTGCTGCGCCAGATGGTGGCGGCCGGCTACATCGGCCCGAAGCGCGCGGCCAGGGCGATGCGTGCCGGGCTGGGCCTCCACCGCGGGTCGGACTACTCCGCCAAGCGGCAGGGGTACTTCGTCGACTACGTGATGGGCATCCTCCGCGCCAACCTCGGCGAGAAGAAGGCGAAGACCGGCGGCTACCGGGTCTTCACGACGATCGACCCGACGCTGCAGGACGCCGCCGTCCGCGCGATCCGGGGCGTGCTGAAGACGCCGGGCGACCCGGCCGCCGCGGTCGTGACGATCGAGGCGCGCACCGGTTACATCCGGGCGATGGCGACGAGCAGCAACTACTCGCGCTCCAGCCAGTTCAACTTCGCCTCGCAGGCCAAGCGCCAGGGCGGCTCGACCTTCAAGGCCTTCGTGCTGACCCGCGCGATCCAGGACGGGATCAGCCCGTCGACGCGCTACCTCAGCAGGCAGATCACATACCACGACACCCGCTGCGGCGACTCGGTGGTCCAGCCCGGCTACTCGGTCAACACCTATGACCACCGCGGCCGCGGGGTCATCTCGATCCAGCAGGCGACCCTGCTGTCGGACAACACGGTGTTCAGCCGCCTGACGTGCGACGTGACGCCGCAGAAGGTGTACGAAACCGCCACCAAGATGGGGCTCGTCTCGCTGCGGCCGGAGGAGAAGGACTTCCTCGCGCTCGGGCTCGGCGGCGTCGGCGGCGTCACCCCGGTCGAGATGGCGCGGGCGTACGCGCCGCTCGCCAACGGCGGCTTTCGCGTCCGCCAGACCGGCATCCTCCGGATCGTCCGCCCGGACGGCTCGAAGCGGATCTTCCAGCCCAAGAACACCGAGGTGCTGCCGGACTGGGTCTCCTCGGAGGTCACGAAGATCCTCCACCAGAACGTCCTCTCGGGCACCGGCGTCGCGGCGAACCTGCCGAACGTGCAGGTGGCCGGGAAGACCGGCACGACCGACAACTACACGGACGCGTGGTTCGTCGGCTACACGCCGAAGTGGGTCACGGCGGTCTGGGTCGGGTACCCGGAGAGCACGACCCGGGCGATGCGGAACGTGGAGGGCGTGGCGGCGGTCGCCGGCGGCACCCTGCCGGCCCGGATCTGGCACGACTACATGCAGGTCGTGACCGCCAACGACCGCGACCAGCCGTTCCCCAAGCCCGGCGAGGCCCCGCAGTACCACCCGTTCACCAGCCGGTTCACCCGCGAGGCGTCGGCAGCCGCCGTGGCCGCCGCGCCGAAGCCCACGACGCAGACCGGCACGAGCACCACCGCGACCACGACCGGGCCCACCCCAGCTCCCGGGACGCCGGGCGGCAAGGCGCCGCGGGCGGGCGGCGGCGCGGCCACACCGGTTCCGCCCCCCTCGCCCACACCGGCTCCGGCGCCCGCACCGGCTCCGGCGCCCGCGCCCGCGCCCACGCCCGCACCG